>NZ_CATNHG010000084.1:0-49611 GCF_950097965.1 Bacillus sp. T2.9-1 | reverse complement strand
GGAAAACTTTTTCAGATAGTGGGGGGCTAGCCCCCCACTATCTGAACTAACATCTATAGAATTATCAAAGAACAATATTTTAATTGGAAATTACCTCGAAAGAGGACTATAAACTTACTATACGAGGGAGATAAGAGCATGAATTATTTTAAAAAGATACTGTCTATAAATAGTAAAAAAGAAATACCCTCCGATGTAGTTCCAACAAAAGCAAAAGAGATAGGCTTAGATAAATTAACATTTGAAGAGCTAAAATTAGAAATTAATAAAACCTTTGGGAATACGGCTGATTTGCAGTCTGACGTCATTCGTGTAGGAAAAAGCGATGGTTGTATTTACTATTTAGAAACAGTAGTTAATACGGAAATGTTAAAAGAAATGTTAGGAAATACGTTAGAGAATTCAGCGGATAAAGATATTGTCGTAGAAACAATAGAAGATTTGCACAATCTAAGTAAAAGAAGTTTTGGGGTATCAGGATATAAATTATTGAAAACGGTGAATGAAATTGTTTCTTCTCTCTTGGAAGGCAGAATTGTGATTGTTTTCAGAGGAGTTGGGCAGGCGCTTAGTTTAAATTATATAAACAGTGAAGGGAGAGCGGTAGCAGAGCCTACTACACAAACAGTAGTAAGGGGACCAAAAGACTCTTTTGTAGAGGATGCCTCAACCAATATAAATTTAATAAGAAAAAGAATACGAAACCATCATTTGCGTTTTGAGAAATTTATGCTTGGAAACGAAACGCGGACAAATGTTTATATGGGTTATATGTATTCTATTGCAAATGAAAAAATAGTAAACGAGGTGCGTTCAAGACTAAATAAGATTGATATTTCTGCCGTGTTTGAGTCTGCAAATGTCGAGGAATTAATTATAGATAAAAGCTTGACGGTCTTTCCACTTGCTATGAATACAGAGCGTCCAGATGCAGTAGCAACTTATTTAATGGATGCGAAGATTGTCATTATAATTGACGGCTCCCCTTTTGTATTAATAGTTCCAGCTGTTCTTACTGATTTTTTTACATCTCCAGAAGATAACTATCAAAACTATTTTATGAGTAGCTTTGTTCGGATGATCCGCTATTTGTCCTTTATGATTGGCTTAATTATGCCGTCCGCTTATGTAGGTGTATTGACCTTTCACCCAGAACTTTTACCAACCACTTTACTATTAAGTGTTATTGCTCAACGGGAAGATGTTCCTTTTCCAGCAGTAGTAGAGGTATTTATTATGGAGATTACATTTGAAATTTTAAGAGAAGCAGGGGTAAGGATGCCACGGGCTGTAGGTCAAACGGTTTCTATTGTTGGTGCATTAGTTATCGGACAGGCTGCGGCTGAAGCAGGAATTATTTCAAACATTATGGTTATCATTGTTGCGATAACGGCGATTGCTAATTTCGTATTCCCGAATTATAACTTTGCAAATGCATCGAGACTTATTCGATTCGTTCTTATCATTGTTGCATCTGTATTAGGCTTATATGGTGTTCTTTTAGTGCTTGTATTTATGGTTGCTCATTTAAGTTCCCTTCGTTCTTTTGGAGTTCCATATTTAGCTCCAGTTGCTCCATTTATCGTTGAAGATCAAAAAGATGTATTTGTCCGATTTCCACTGTGGGCAATTAGTAAGAGACCATCCTATTTAAGTCCGAATATAAAAAATAAGCAAAAGCCCCAAGGATCTCCGTCTCCTCCTAAGCATGAAGGTGGGGACAAAAAGTGAAAAGAATCGCTGTCTTTCTATGTATACTAAACTGTTTATTTCTATTAACAGGCTGTTGGGATAGAAAGGAATTATCAGAAATTAAATTAGTAGCAGGGATGGCAATTGATAAAGGGGAGGATGGGAAGTATAAAGTGACAGTAGAGGCGTTGAATGCTGCTGAATTAAACACCCAATCTTCAGCTGGGAATGCGCCTACGGTAGTTGAAGGGATTGAAGGGGATTCTATCTCAGAAATTACCCATCTTTTTAATGAATATTATGCACAGATTTTAATATATTCTCATATGAAAGTGCTCGTAATCAGTGAGGAAGTAGCAAGTGCAGGAAGACTGGATTTTATTGATTTTTTGGAAAGAAATAGAGAGATAAGAGATGACTTTAACATTATTATCGCTAAAGATGGGAAAGCAGAAGATATTTTAAAAATAGCTGCCCATTATAGAAAGGCATCTTCTTTAAAGCTATCTCCACAATTGGATCATTTGATGGAAGACTGGGGAGGAGACCCTGGAATGAACATTATTAATTTTATCTCTGAACTTAATTTGGAAGGAAAAGAACCAGTGCTTGCTACCGTAAGGCTAAAAGGAGATGTTGAAAAGGGGATGAGTATGAAAAATATTCAGAAGGTAACCCCTGATGCAATTGTTGTGGTAGACTCACTGGCGATTTTTAAAGATGGTAAGTTAGTGGGGTTTCTGAGCTTAGAGGATACTAGGAATTATTTATGGACGAGGAATGATATAAAGACTACTTCTTTGACACTCGAATGCAAAAAGGGAGACTTTAGCGCGATTCGAGTAACAGAATCGCAAACAGAAGTAACGTCTAAGATGAAGAACGGTAAGCCTTTTTTTCATGTAAGTATAAAAGCAGAAGGATTTATTGAAGGAACTCAATGTTATAATAACGTGGAAAAGCTTGGAACGATTGCTAAATATGAAAAGTTAATCAATGAAACTTTTTCAAAAAAAATAACAGATACCATTACAAAGGTCCAAAAACAATACCAAGCGGATATTTTTGGATTCGGAGAAGTAATGAGAAGGCAAGATTTTAATTCTTTTATGAAAGTAAAAGATAACTGGAGTGAAGAATTTGCTTCAGGAGATGTAAAAGTAGATATGGATTTTGTTTTAAGAAGGTCTGGAATACGTTCTAAGAGCTTTTTAACCGAGACGGAAAAATAAACAGGAAGCATAGAAAAAACTGGTCATGGCGAACAGTTTTTTCTATGCTTTTTTTGGATTAGCTCCCTCTAAGACTAAAGTTGTAGAGGAAAATCAAGCTAAGGCACGTTATGAAAAAAACAAGGGAAAGGTAACATAGTAGATAAGAAAGGAGCGAAAATACAAAATGAAAAAATTTGGTTTATTTATTATTGGAGCAGCTGCTTCTATTATCCTTTTATCACAGATAGGTCCATTATTTGGTTTAGTAATTAGTACAGCCATTCTTTATTTCGCTTTTAAGCAATATGTAAAGGCGACAAGTACAGCAGGAAAAGTAGGGTGGGGGATAGCTGGAATTATCATGCTTATTATAACTGCAAGTAACCTTCCAGCAATTATTGGTTTGGCAGCAGCATATATATTGTATCTTGTTTATAAAAAATGGAATAACAACAAACAATCTATTATCACAAAAAAATCATCAGATGACCCATTTCAAAATTTTGAAAAGCAATGGTCAGAACTAAACAAATAAGAGAAGGAGAGGAATTAGGCATGACGAATTTATTAGAAAGAATGAAAAATACTGTATTGGCTGATATAAATAATTTATTGGATAAGAAGGAAGAAAAGAATCCGCTTGCGCTTTTAAATCAATACGTAAGAGAATGTGAAAAAGAGACAGATAAAGTAAAGAAATTAGTGGAAAGACAATATAAATTAAAAGAGGAATTCTCAAAAGAATTACGCCAGGCAGAAGAAATGGCAGAAAAAAGGAAAAGACAGGCAGAGGTTGCTCGTAAAGCGGAAGAAGAAGAGCTTTCTTCTTTTGCTCAACTAGAACAAACTCATTATGAAGAAAGAGTAGTCCGTTTAAAGGAATCGTTGAGAAATACCGAGCAGCAATTGCATGAAATCGAAAAAAAATACATGGATATGAAGCATAAATTAAAAGATATGAAGATACGTCAAATGGAGCTAATGGCAAAGGAAAATATCACAAAGGCACATCATACAATGAATAAAGTTTTAGAAGAAAAACAAGCAAGCCCAACAAATCAAGCGCGCTTTACCGAAATGGAAGAATATATTGAAAAACTAGAGAAAAAGATAAATACAGAATACTATAAACAAACAATGGATGAAAAGTTAGCAGCTTTAGAGAAAGATATGCTAAAAAAAGAAGATGATACCATTTCTCTATAAAAAAATGATATCCTAAAAGAGGCTGGAGCTACAAAAGCCAGCCCCTTTTATTTTTGATATAGACAAACAGAAAGAATTAAATAAAATTTCAAAGATTGTTTTAATAAATTATGTAGGTAACCACGTTGTAAAACGGGTGATTGGAGTGGAAAGCAACCTACTCATTCAACGTGTATTGTCATTTTTAGTCTGTCTTAATTTAATGATTTAGTATTAGCCATTTATTTTTTGTAGGGAGAAACAATCAGATTTTCACCATAATAAAACAAAGAAGGGAGAGAATAGCCAATGTTTAAACAACTAAAAGATCATTATGCGAATTGGGTATATGTGGTTGGAGGGTTTTTATTATTAGAAATCTTTGTCTTTAATCCAGGACTAATCTTTTCCCTTCTTGTTTCCATTGGTATGATGTATATCTCAAAGAAATCTCTGCAAGGCGGAGTCGGAAAAATCCTATTTTGGGTTGGTTTACTGATTTTGATCGTTAGTATCCTAAATATGGTTACCGTAAAAATAATTTTATTTACGATTCTTGCCTATTATTTTTTTCAATTATTCCAAAAGAAGAATACTACTGATGTGATTAAACCGATAATTAAAGATAAGGAAACAGAACCATTTACACAGGAGCCAATCATAAAGAAGGAGCCCTTATTTACTAATTCAATCTATAATCGCAATATTACGCCAGATCATGTATATGAATGGCATGATATTAATATTCAATGTGGAATAACGAATACAATGGTTGATCTTAGCTATACCGTTTTGCCAGAAGGAGAAACGGTTATGATGATCAAAAATATTGTAGGAGATGTAAAGCTGTATATCCCTTATGATATGGAAGTTAGCATTAATCACTCCATTTTCTTCGGTTCTTATCATATATTTGGAGAAGAAGAAGAGAATGCTTGGAATAAAAATGTAAGCATCCGGACTGCTAATTTTGATCAAGCAGAAACAAGGGTGAAGATTTTCACTTCCTTTATTGCTGGTAGCTTAGAGGTGAAAAGAATATGAGTATTATAACTAGACAAATCTTGTGGGGAGTATGTATATCCCTTCTTTTACTTGTATTCTTTTCCATTTGTTATTTATTTGTTTTTCCTCCAGAAAACTGGGGAGCTTTGTGGGAAAAAGAATTAATGGATGTTCCGTTTGTCTTATTTATAACAAGTGTCGATATTACATTAGGTATTCTAATTGGTTATTTGTCCGGCTTTTCCTGGAAAAAACAAATTCGTTCCATGGAACAAGCTCTACATACGATGGATAAAATGGAGTACCGTCCTGTTGAGCCAATTGGTTCAACAGAGGAATTACAGTCATTGAGCTATAAGATGATTCAATTGCAGAATCAATTAGTAGAACAAACGAAGCTTTCACAAAAGCTTGTAAAAGAGAAAGCAGAGGATGAAGAGGTGAAAGTGCAAAGTATCATTATTGCAGAACGAAATAGGTTAGCAAGAGAGCTACATGATTCGGTTAGCCAGCAATTATTCGCAGTATCCATGCTATTGTCAGCGATTAATGAAACAAGACCGAAAACAAATGATCACGAGTCTCGGCAGCTACAGCTAGTAGAGGAAACGATTCATCAGTCTCAATTAGAAATGAGAGCCTTATTGCTTCATTTACGTCCTGCTGCATTAAAAGGGAAATCATTAAAAACAGGAATTATTGAATTATTGCAGGAGCTACAGCAAAAGGTCAGCTTAGAAATAGAATGGAAATTAGAAGATATTGATTTGGATAAAGGAATGGAAGATCATCTTTTTCGGATTCTTCAAGAATCTGTATCCAACACATTAAGACATGCAAAGGCAAGTTCCTTACAGGTCCAGCTTATTCAAAGAGAATCATTTGTCATTTTACGAATAATAGATGATGGAGTTGGTTTCAATATTGATAAAAGAAAGGCAGGCTCTTATGGACTTCAAAACATGCATGAAAGAGCAGCAGAAATAGGTGGGGTATTAAAGTTAATCAGTTTGGAAAATAAAGGAACACGTTTGGAAGTAAAAGTTCCGATTTTGGAAGGGGAGGAGGATATAAATGATTAGAGTATTACTTGTTGATGATCATGAAATGGTACGGATTGGCGTTTCCTCTTATTTATCTGCGCAAACAGATATCGATGTGGTGGGAGAAGCGGAAAATGGCAGCAGAGCAGTAGAGCTAGCACTCTCGTTAAAACCAGATGTCATTTTGATGGACTTAGTGATGGAAGAAATGGATGGAATAGAAGCAACACGCCAAATAGTAGAAGCATGGGAGGATGCAAAAATTATTATTGTCACTAGTTTTCTTGATGATGAGAAAGTCTATCCAGCTTTACAGGCTGGTGCAACTAGCTATATGCTCAAAACATCGAAGGCTAGTGAAATAGCAAGAGCTGTGCGCGAAACATTTCAAGGCCAAATTGTGCTAGAGCCAGAAGTCACCGATAAAATGATGACAAAAATGCGGGAAAAGAAAGCAACTCCTCTGCATGAAGAATTAACCGCGAGAGAAATGGAAATTCTTCTATTAATGGCAGAGGGCAAAAGCAATCAGGAAATTGCCGATGATTTATTTATCGCTTTAAAAACGGTAAAAACACATGTTAGTAATATACTTAGCAAACTACAAGTACAAGATCGAACACAGGCAGTCATTTATGCATTTAAGCATTCCCTTGTAGAATAAGAAAGCCAAATCCCTTTCATATTAGGAACACTCCCTTAATCAAACGTTTAAATAAGATATTTCTCTCTCTTCTATCGAGAAAAAGACAAACTAGGAAAATATTTTTCGAACTTGTCTCATATGATGGTAAAGAAGAGAAAAATAAACACACGTCTTTTACATTTACGTTTGTAGAAGATAGATTGAGGGAGAGATTCATGAGTTCATTTTACAAAGGGACCTTCTTATTAATTGTAACAGCTTTTTTTGGCGAATGTATTGAATTTATTATTAATATGATAATGGCCAGGGAACTTGGAGAACATGGACTAGGCCTATTCATGACAGTGTTGCCTACTATTTTTCTCATCGTCCTGCTAGCTACCTTTGAGTTGCCAACATCTATTTCAAAATTTATAGCAGAGAAAGATTCAAAGTATCATTTATCCATGCTTCAGCAAGTGCTAAAGTGGACCATTATATTTACTATTTTTCTAACGATCATCGCATCTATCATCATACCTTTTATCCCTATTTTTTATTCCTATCATCCACTATTAAAGTGGCTAGTCATTCTCCTGCTGCCGATTATTTCCTTCACCTCTATTGCAAGAGGTTATTTTATGGGAAAACAGCAGATGGGGAAAATTGCCGCTTCTAATTTTTTGAAAAAAATCATTCAGCTTGGATTATTGGTCTTCTTATTTCAGTGGTTTTCCTTTGACCTTAATACATCTGTATTAATTGCCTTTTTTACAATCGTTGGAAGTGATACAGTCGTCTTACTGTACTTAATGCATATGTTTTTCGTACAGTATCAGCGGATTAAAAAAGGGAAGAATGAAACCATGAATGGAAAGGTAATTTGGAAAGATTTATTATCTGTCTCTATTCCGACAACGGGACTTCGAATATTTCATGCACTGACCCATGCTATTCAGCCATTTTTAATTAAAGGTGCATTAGTGGCTTCAGGAATTACAGCAGCGAACGCAACAGAGCAGTATGGAATGCTTGCTGGGATAGCAATGACGATTGGATTTTTCCCAGCCTTTATCTCCCATAGCTTTATGACAATGCTGATACCGACCGTTTCGAAAGCATATGTCCAAAAAGACTATTCCAAACTGCAAAAACTATTGCAACAAGTAATGATAATTACCGCTATCTACGGTACTATTGCTGTTGGAATATTTTATTTTTACGCGGATACATTGACAATGACCTTTTTTCATTCCACTCAGGCAGCAATAATTGTTCAGCTTTTATGGCCGTATTTTTTGCTGCATTACTTTACCATTCCAATGCAAGCATACTTAATAGGGTTAGGGCTGCTAAAGGATGCAGTTTTTCATAGTATTTGGTCAACTTCTTTCTCCTATGCAGCAATCTATTATTTAGGTTCTTTAAGTCAGCTTCAGATGAGTGGAATTGCGATCGGCATGAATTTAGGGGCAGTCATTTTAGCCTCATTACATTATTTAACGATCTGCAAAAAAATAGGGATTTCGATATGGTTAACACCTGTAAATAAACTTCATTAAAAAATTTTGATAAATTGTGTAGGGATTCGAATGTTGTAAGACGTTTATTATGTAGAATCGTAAAAAGGGAAGGGGAAGATGAAAGAAAATGGAATCCCTAATAGATAAAACGCAATTAGCGGAAGAAAATCAAGAAGAATTATTTGAACAAGTAGTGAAAGAATATGGAAAATCAATTTATATTTATATAGTATCACTCGTGAAACATAAAGAACTTGCAGAGGATTTGTATCAGGAAGTATTAATTTCTGCTTATACATCATTTGGATACTTTGAGGATGTCCAGAAAGTGAAAAGTTGGCTATATAAAATTGCCTTAAATAAATGTAGAGATTATTGGAGAAAGGAAAAATCCTCGAAGAAATTTTGGGAAGAGACTGTCTATACATATGCACGAGATACGTCTGTTGCTTTGGAACCAGAGGAAACATTACTATGCAAATGTGATAAAGAGGAAATGATTGATACATTAGGAGAACTTCCTAATATGTATAAAGAACCATTACTCCTTTTCTATTATCATAATCAAACATTAGTAGAAATTAGTAATCATACAAAAACACCGTTATCCACGGTGAAAACAAGAATGAAACGAGCGAAGGATCAATTAAAGCCTAAGGTCATGAATAAAAACATTGCTTATTTGTAAAAAGAAAATGGAATCAGTGGGAGAAAGTTGATCTGCTCACTGATTCGTCACAGGATAATGGTGCATTGATGTTTCCTTTCGAATACTCGATAGCCTCACTAAGTTTAGCTAAGAACATATTAGCTTTGAATCCATTCATAGTAGGCATCATCATACATAGTCGCAATTCAAATCTTGTCATAATAGACTTATGTTTCTGCTAATTCATTATTTCTTTGTTTATTATAGTAATTTACCGAATACATGGCACCTTCATTTACCATATTATTGTCACCAATATCATCTGGAGCGGGATTTCCTGCTTTAGAAAGTAAATCGTCTTTTTGCGTAGAATTGAATTTGTTTTTTAAGCGATTAAACATATCTCTTCCTTTATTTGTGAAAAGAAAAAAACTTCCTACACCTGCTCCTAATAATGCAAAGGTACGCATTGAATTTTTTCCAAACATGAGAGAATCCCTCCTATTATTTTACTGGTCCTTCTTGTTTTACTACTATTCCTTTATTTACCCCATTGAGAGTTTTATAAACTATGATCAGGGAATAATAATAGAAAACTAGTAAGGGGGATAAATATGAAAAAATACCGGTTAGAAAACTGGGATTGGTATCAGTTGTTAGAAGAAGAGGATGTTGGAGAAGTTTCGTTAGAAAAAGGACCGTTAATAAATACGTGGTTTCGTGAAATAAAAGATAAACGAACGAACTATCTTCACATTGATACGTCAGTAGAAGATCAGGAAACATTAAGTGGCTCCCTTATATATCATCGGGAAGTAGATAAGAAGGAAGAGTATGAAATTTTTCATTTCTATTTATCCAATGAAGCGCTAATCACCTTTGATTACAAAGATAATAGCCTGCATATCGATAGAAGTAACTTTATCCAGGAAATAAAGAGAGCGCAAACGCCGATTGAAGGGTTTATGGTTATTTTAGGAAAAATAATGACAGAAATTTTGTATCATATTGATTCCTATGAACAGCAATTAGATGAATTGATTTGGGATGTAAAACAGAGAAATAGTATAAAGACATTAGATAAAGTATATAAATCTAGACATGAACTTCTTATTTGGAAGAATGTCATGATTCCCTTTTTAGAAATAAGATATTCATTGGAAGAGGCATTTGGAGAGAAAATTACAAAGGGAAAAGAATATGCGCGCATTAGTAAAAGAATTGACAGAGGATTAATTTTGGTAGAAGAATATCAGAAGGAATTAAATAATCTTGTCGATTTTGAAGAAGTTGTATCGCAACATCGAGGAAATGAAATTATGAAAACTCTTACAGTGTTTACTACACTATGCACTCCCATTATGGCATGGGGTGCACTATGGGGAATGAACTTTAAAATAATGCCTGAGCTAGAATGGAAGTTAGGCTATCTATTTTCTTTAGCAATTATTATTGGGTCTACTGTCGTAGTTTATTTCTTTCTCAAATCAAGAGGTTGGATGGGTGATTTACTAAAAGCGCGGAAGAAAAATTCGTTTTTTCGATAATAGATTACCAAAGAAAATTAGACTCTCCCTTATAAAGTAGCATATAATAATGAAGGTAGATATGTTATGGAAATTCAAACTCCCAAAGGTTATGCAAGGAGGATATATGGAAGAGTCTAAATTTTGTAGTGAGTCCCTTGTGGTAAAAACAAGCATTGTTTTTCCAACTGACACGAATACTTATGGTACTTTATTTGGCGGTAAGCTAATGGCATATATTGACGATACAGCTGCCATTTCAGCGATGCGACATGCAAGAAGGGGAATTGTGACGGCTTCGACTGATTCTGTCGATTTTTTGTATCCGATTCATGAAGGGAATGCTGTTTGCTTAGAAGCTTTTGTGACCTATACAGGATCTTCATCGATGGAGGTTTTTGTTAAAGTAACTGCGGAAGATTTAATTTCCGGTGAACGGCATTTATGTGCACTCAGTTTTCTAACAATGGTTGCTATTGATGAACATGGAAAACCAACAAAAGTTCCTAAAGTAATACCGCAAACGGAAGAAGAAAAAAGTTTATATGAGTCTGCGAAAGAACGAGCAGAGGCAAGAAAGAAACGGAAGAAAGAAACAGAAGAGCTTGCAAAAAAATATAGAAGTTTAGGATGATCAATCGAGAAATCCCATTTTCTTTATATGGAACAATCTCTAAACAATAGGGGAAGAAGTTGTCGAAGGGAAAATCGTTAAATGAATAAGATTCCTCGAATGGTAAAAAAACGATATTAGATGCTGTCGAAATATCAAATTATTTTCCAGGAAATGATGGGGAATTTCCGATATCTTGTCTAATATCATTGTCTGATTTTGCAGGGGGGATAGATTTCCGTTTTTCCTTGCCCATGTAGTATCCTCATTACTATCAAGGGATAGATGCTAGGAGGTAAAAATGAAAATATTTTCCCTTTCCTATTTTGTGATCACAAGGAAGATTGACTTACATATTCAAATCGAAGAAGAAGAAAAAACGCTCATTTTATGGAGTGATAGAGTTACAAGTGAAAAGCATACATTTCCGTTAAATGCGATACATGACATTTCATTTAAACCATCTCCAAATCGCTATAAAATCCTTTACTTGCACACAAATAGAGGTGTTTTCTCTTTTGTTGTAAAAGACAATCCAGAGGAAATGATTCGACAAATCAAAAGTCGTTTGGAAGATTATTTTTAAAGGGATAAATGTCGTTTTTTTAGCAAAAAAGGTTTGAGCAAGGAGGTTTTGGACCTCTTTACTCAAACCTTTTTAATCTCTACTGGACAGTATGCCGAATATACGTAGGATACTTATAAATAAATTTAGAAAATCAAGATACAAATTAAGCGCCATTAAAGGAACTTGATCTGCTGTAACGCCATAATGCTTCATTCGATTAAAATCATATAGCACATAGCCGCTGAATACAAGCACACCGATGAAGGAATATGCAAGCATACCGCCTGTTGCTAATGGCCAAAAGATATTAAAAATCCCGATAGTAATTAAAGCGATTAAGGAAGCCAGTAACATTCCTCTTAAGAAAGAGAAGTCTCGCTTCGTTTTTGTCGCGTAAATAGCGACACCAGCAAATACAACAGTTGTGGTTCCTAATGCATTAATAACCACATTTCCCCCGACAGTTGATACATAATAAGATACGATTGGAAAGGTAGTAATTCCTGAAATAAACGTAAAGATAAATAAAAAACCATAGGATAATGATTTTCCTTTTCTCGCAAAAATGGCAATTAATAAAAGAACAACTTCTAAAATAGATAAAGGCAAGAATAAGTAGGTTGGTATGAAATTACCAATCATCGTGCCGATAAAAGCTATTCCTAGTGAAAGGGCAAAAGTTCTTAAAACAGAGGGCATATATTCATTGCTTGGACTATATGCATACATTTTTTCTTCACTCCCGTATTGAGTTATGATTTATAGATTACTACGAAAACAACCTCTAAAAAGTTTCACTTTATTATTCTTTTTCACGAACAGCTTCTGCTTTTAATAAATCGCGAATTTCCTTTAATAATTCTTCTTTTGTATCTACTGTTACAGCTTCATCTTTGACTTCTTCTTTTTTCTTAAATTTACTTATTAACCGAACTACGAGAAAAATCGAGAAAGAAATAATGAAAAAATCAACAATTCTTTGTATGAAATTCCCATAATGAATACCAGCATAAGTCCATGAAGAAAAATTTACTCCGACAATAAAATGAGCAAAGAGAGGCATAATTAAATCCTCCACTAAAGAACTGACAATTTTGCTGAATGCTGTGCCAATCACTACCCCAACGGCTAAATCAATTACGTTTCCTTTTATTGCAAATGCTCTAAATTCTTTCCACATATTATCCTCCTGAAAATATCACTTTTGTTTCCATTATTGGTTATTAAAATATAATTATTCTTACATGAAAAATGTTTAATTTCAAGCTTCTGCTTTTGCTAAAATAGAGTGAAGAGGGATAAGGAGAAGCCTATTTGATTAATAGATTACTTTGAAAATCGAAAATGGTTCTTTCGGCTCACTTTCCGTTATCGCTATATGCTGTACTTTAATGAAACGATTTCCTTTTTTTATTTTTTCCACGAAAGCATGGAGTGTGTCAAGCGGAGCAATGGCGATACATTCCACAGTACCATCTGCTTTATTTCGAACCCATCCAGTTATGTGGTTTTCTAAAGCTAATGTTTGGACAAAATAACGAAAACCAACTCCTTGCACCCTTCCGCTAACAATAAGATGAAATTGCTTCATTTTTTACCTCCTTAAGGTACACCTTCTTATGTGAGATAATTTTTATTAATCATCTCATATTTATTTGTATTGTCGCAAGGTGGGTCAATAGATGTGAAGTGGAACTTGCAGAAAAATAGTCCATATGTTGTGTGTGAATGGTCTTGGAGGATAAGAGGAAAGTAATTGGAAAAAGCTAGATTTGTAGATTGGAGAGCAATTTGGTACTATAAATAGGTGTGTGTCATGCTTAAACAAAATGTTAGTACTATTTTTTGTTAGCCTTAAATAAAATAACTTATGGTGAGAGTGCCATTTTCTTCAATGATAAAGGCAATAATTAACCGTAATCGAGATATTTATTCTCCAAATAGAGAGAATAGATGTGTTTGAAAAATAGGAGAAAAATAATGAAAAGAAATAAATATATCTGGTTATTATGGGTAGGGGTAATGATAATTGCAGGAATTTTAGTGGCTTCCATGGTGAATTCCTATTTAGCAGAAAAACATAAGAACGAGATGGACAAAAAGCATGTCGTTATTAAGAAAGATTTACAGTGGGTAGAAGAAAATGCTTATTTTGAAATAGATATGAAAGTCAAAGAGAAAGTGTATCGGGTATTTATTGTAGGAGAAGGGGAAAGAAAGTATCAACAAGTCGAAGATAATGAGCTTGGGAAAAAAGATGATACAATTGTATCCGGAGACTTTTCCTTTTACGTATGGACAAAGGAGTACGGAAATGAGGTAGTGAAACAAGAGCTAGAATTACCAAATCCGCTGATTTTTAATTTGTCCCAAAAAAATATTGAAACATTTCTTGTTAATCAGCAAAATATTGCTGCTGTTTTTCAAGGGGAAGAAGCAAATGAAGTAATGGCTTATTTCTATACTATTCATAAAGAGAAATTGGTTGCCTTGACAGATTATGGCATGAAAATATACAGCAAAAGTATCAAAAACATTCAACAAAACTATATACAGACATTAAGAAAAAAAGATAATGAAATAATGGAATTTGATACATGGATGCTTGAGCCAACTAATGAAAAATTATTAAAAGTGGATGGAACTTCTATTGAGAATAAGGAAATCATTAAAAATTGGCTTGAGCAGGAAGAGTTTTATTTTCCATATAAAAATTTAAGTGTTACGACAAGTTTACTAAATTTAGCGGAACAAGGCATGTTAATAGGTGCTCAATATCCGATTGGTACCAATATAAACGAAATAAAGAAAATAAACTCGAGCTATACGGATACTGAGTATAATCAGAAATACAATCAATTAGATCTTCCAGAGGTCACTTATTACTATGATAAGGATACGAAACTGGTTACCTCTATTTCGATATCTGGAATTCGATTAAAAGAATCGGTGCAGGCCATTCAAGATACATTAGGAAAGCCTGAGGAATATGTTACAAAAGATGATGGGTATGTTGCGACATACTTAGCAGGAAATTATAAGCTACTAATCCAATTAGAATTATCGCAAAAGATTAAATCGATTCGATTAGTAAAATAGGGTTTTTATCGAAGCAAAAATAAGGATGTTTCATGGAATGGCTATAAATTGTAACCAATCCATGAGACATCCTTTATTTCATTTTATTTTTGGGAGGCTGGCGCTTAAAAAGCCCAATCACCATTACGGAACACGGCTTCTACAGTACCATCTGCTGTAATACCATCAATGTTCATTTTGTCTGAACCAATCATAAAGTCGACATGTGTAATGCTCTCGTTAAGTCCTTTTTCTGCTAATTCTTCGCTAGACATCTTTTTCCCACCTTCAATACAGAATGCATAGGCACTTCCAATTGCTAAGTGGTTTGATGCATTTTCATCGAATAATGTATTGTAGTATAGAATATTAGATTGTGATATTGGAGAACGATGTGGCACTAAAGCAACCTCTCCAAGATAATGAGAGCCTTCATCTGTTTCTACTAACTGGCGAAGAATTTCTTCTCCTTCCTCAGCCTTCACATCCACAATACGTCCATCTTTAAAGGTAACAGAGAAATTATTAATAATATTCCCACCATAGCTTAATGGTTTTGTACTTGATACAGTTCCATTTACACCTGTTTTATGAGGAACGGTGAAAACTTCTTCTGTCGGCATATTTGCCATGAATTCAAAACCTTTTTCATTGATAGAGCCTGCTCCACACCATAGATGTCCTTTTGGAAGCTCGATGGTTAAATCTGTACCTGGAGCTGTGTAATGAAGCTTTTCATATGCTTTCTCATTTAAGTAATCTACTTTTGTATGAAGTGTTTTGTCATGTTCTTGCCAAGCTTGGATTGGATTTTCCTGATCCACTCTGATTGCTTTGAAAATAGCATCCCAAAGTAATTCTACTCTAGAATCTTCTGGAGCGTCAGGGAAAACAAGATTTGCCCATGCCTTTGAAGGCACAGCAATTACTGTCCAGCTTACTTTATCGGACTGTACATATTTTCGGAACTGGCTTAAAGCGGTGCCAGAAGCTTTTTGGAAATTGCTGATTCTTTCAGAAGGAATCCCTTTTAAAAGGTCTGGACTTGAAGATACAACAGACATGAAGGCTGCTCCTTCTTCCGCAAGTGCAATTGTCTCTTTTGCTCTCCATTCGGGATATTCGGTGAATGCTTCGTCTGGTGCCAATTCAAATTTTGTGCGAGTAACGACATCATCACCCCAGTTAACAACGACGTTTTTTGCACCGATTTGGTATGCCTCTTTCACTACTAAACGAACAAATTCAGCAGCTTCAATAGATGTATTGATAACAAGTGTTTGTCCGTTTTGGATATTAACGCCGACCTTTACTGCAAGTTCAGCATATTTCTGAAGATTTTCTTGAAATGTACTCATTTTCATTCTCCTTTTCTATAAGCTATTAGCTCTATGTATGAGCATCCATTCCAAGGATGGAATGGATGCTGCTTCTATTGTAGCTTTTTTAGAATAAGAAATAAACTGATTGATCGTAACATTAGGATAATAATTGATGGTATTTAGAGGAGCGTGACAACTAGGCTGTATTTTTTGTTAGAATAGACGTGACGATTATTCAAGGAGGATTATATGGCTAATAAATTACAGGCAGTTATCTTTGACTTTGATGGTGTCATAGCAGATACTGTCCCTCACTATTACGAAGCAACGAAAAGAATGGCGATGAAAATCGGAGTCCCATTTACAAAAGAGGATAATTTAAGGTATCAGGGTGTACCAAGAAAGATTCTGATTGATGATTTAGTGGCAAGAACAAATAATGTTTTTTCAGAATCAGAAAAAGAAGCGCTAGGAAATCAGAAAAGTGATTATTATAAAGAATTAATTAGTGAATTTACTGTTGAAAATATGTTGCCAGGAATGTATGTGTTTCTAAAAGAATTGAAGGATGCCGGGATAAAATTTGGAATTGCGTCCTCTAGTTCCAATGCTCCGTATCTTTTGGATCGCTTTGGAATTAGAAACTGGTTCGAATGCATCGTAGATCCTCATTCTCTAACAAAAGGAAAGCCTGATCCAGAAATATTTTTAACAGCTGCGGATTGTTTAGGGGTTGATTATGCTAATTGTGCTGCAATAGAGGATGGGCAAGCAGGCTTGAGCGGAATATTGCAAACACCTATGTTTGCTGTTGGTATTGGGGAGGGAGAAGTTTTTGAGAAAGCAAATTGGCGAGTTTCCTCTACCTTGGAATTAAAAGCTAATACTTTATTAGAAAAGTTTCATAATAGATAGAAAAAATCCAAACAATCATATGTATCGTGTGATTGTTTGGATTTTACTATTTAATCTTCGTCTTTCTTCATAGCGGCTTTCAACAAGTCACCTAAACTGTTTCCAAAGCTTTCGTCTTTGCTATATTTTTGAACTAACTTTCGTTCTTCTCTTTTATTTATCGTTTTTTTACGATCTGTCGCTTTCTCTACAACGTTACAGTTTGCATTGGAAATAGGTTCCTGCTACTCCGTTATGAATCTCCATTTTCTTATGGCATTGCGGACAGCGTTTATTTGATAGCTTAGGATCCTTTCTTTTACTGAAGGAACACTCTAGACTGGAGCATACAAGAATTTTTCCGTTTTTTGTATTCTTTTCCTTCAAGAAGGAACCACACTCCGGACACTTGGAGCCCGTTAAATTTTGCATTTTATATGATTTATCACTATGTTTAATTTCACGGACAAATCGTTTGGTTTGATCCTTGATTTGCTCCATAAACTGTTGAGCATTTGCTTTTCCCTTTGCTATATCCTCTAACTCATTTTCCCACTTCGCTGTCAAGTCAGGAGTAGTCAAATCATCGTTAACAAGATTAATCAATTGTTTCCCTTTAGAAGTAGAATGTAATTTTCCGTTTTGTCTTTCCAACACTTCAGAGGAAAGGAGTCTTTCAATAATTTCTGCACGTGTAGCAGGTGTTCCAAGCCCAAATTTCTCCATTTTCCCTAGAATATCAGCTTCCGTAAAGCGTGATGGAGCTTCTGTGAATTTTTGCTCCATTATCACGGATTGTACTGTTAACTTTTTTCCTTTTTGAAGCTGAATCTTTTTGTCAGAATCTGTTTTACGGTTATCTAAAGCTTTAAAGCCTAAATCCAATACATTCGTTTCTTGAGCAACAAATGTTTCTCCATTGATGTCTAACATAGTAGAAATCGTTTCATATTTGTATTTTGGATAAAATAATGTCAAAAATCTTTTTACGATTAAATCATAAATTTTTACTTCCTCATTATCTAAACGATTTAAAAAAACGGGCTGTTCCGTTGGAATGAATAGGAATAGGTAACTTTCTACTTCGGCATTATCCGTTAAGTGTACTCATTTTCCCCTCCTCCACACCGTACGTGAAAGTTTCCCCTCATACGGCGTTCCATCAAGTAGTTACAAGATTGATCGGTTCAAGATTACATTGAGTTCGAAGTTTATTTAGCTTGTTAAGAGCTTTTTTATCTTCAATGAGATTGCTGTACTTTTCTATTGTTTCGGGTTTAATTGCATGAATAAGTTTATGGACATCTTTATGAACAATTCTAAGGTTTTGGTAGCCATCTGTTCCCCCAAGTTCTCTTGGTATGACGTGATGACAATGTAGCGTGTCTATAGCAAGTTCAATTTTTGTTACTTCACATTTCATTTTTGTCATGGAAGCTCTTGAAATTCTATTGTCGTTGTATTCAGCCGTTTCATATGGATTATAATTTTTCATGAGTTGAATGATGTTATTATTAGTGCTGTTTTCCAATTTCTTAGAGGATTTGTTTCGCCCCTCTTGGGTGTAATCACATATGTCTTGGCTGAAATTCATAACTGGTTTGTGTTGAACATGGTCGATTGGATAGATGAAAACCTTGTGAATCTTCCACGTTTTTGCTTTCGAATTTCCATAGAATTTCTTATACAAAGGCGATATTTCGCTACGTTTAGGTGTTCCATAGTTCGCTACATTTCTTAGTTTGTGGAGCATAAACTTATCCAAAGAGAAAGCTAATTTAGAGAAGTCAATATTAGCATAGGTAGCACAGCTATAATACTCATGCCAACCTAAAATCATGCTATTCAGCTTAGTCACATGGGAAGATTCAGGTTGTTTAGCAATTAGCTCAACCTGACTTCGGATTTCATCGCTCATTCGTTTCATTGCTTTGCCTGAAATGTGAGATTGTGCTACATATCCTCCGAATGTTTTTCCCTTTTTGACGGCTTTTATTTTGACTCCTAAGAAATCTGAGTAATTTTTACGCAGATTAATAATTTTTGATTTCTCTTCACTTATTTCTAACTTTAATCTGATATTCAACCACTCTTTTACAGCGGTATAAATTCTTTTGGCAGTGTTGTAATTTCTACACATTATTTTGAAGTCATCGGCGTATCTCACAATGTACATTTGTTTCAAGTTTGTTTTCTTTTGTTGATTGTACTGACTTGCATAAGTCTTGTACTTTTTTATAGTTTTAAAAGTTTCCCATTGTGATGAAATCCACCAATCAAGTTCATTAAGGACAATGTTTGATAGCAGAGGGGATAAAATGCCTCCCTGTGGAGTTCCTTTCTTTGGTATTCCTTCTCCTTGTATGGGGGCTTTTAGCATCGCTTTGATTATGCTAATTAGTTTCCTATCTTGAATACCTAATGCATACATTTGTTTAACCAACTTTGTATGATTTACATTATCAAAGAATCCTTTTATATCAATATCCACTGTATAGTACATTTTTCCGATATTGATTAAGGACATCATACGAGATATTGCATGTTTGGTACTTCTGTTTGGTCGGAAACCATAGCTATGCGGATGAAATTTTGCCTCACATATTGGCTCAAGGACTTGTCGAATACTCTGTTGTACCAATCTATCCACCATTGTCGGTATCCCTAATGGTCTTTTCTTACCATCTGCTTTTGGAATATAGACTCTTTTAACAGTATCAGGCTTGTAGTTATTTAACTTTGCTTGAACCATTTTAATATAAGAGTCCAAACCCTTGTCTTTAATGTCTTTAATTGTAATGTTGTCAACACCCGCTGTTTGACTTCCAGTGTTAGTTTTTATCATTCTAAATGCCAATCGAATATTATTTTCACTGGAGATGGTGTCCATTAGATTACGAAACGAAAAGTTGTTTTTCGATTTTTGATACAAGTCATCAAAGACTTGTGTCATCTCATAGTAATCATTATACCTGTATTTGTTCGCCACTCTGTTGGGACAACTCCTTTGAAGGATGTTGCTTTCCCTGTCTTACCCGAAAAACAGAGTCATAGTTTGAATCAATCAACTTGTCCTTACTTGACTTGTGCCTATCCCTCTACAGCTTATTATCACTGCTTCATCGGTACTGTGGCACTACTTTCACCAAGATTAAGTAGCTTCATCTGGCTTTTCGTCTACAACTGTCCTCGACTATGAGTTTCTGTCATGACAGATACAGTTCTTGGCTTCCCACGTTCCAAAGATTCCCGTTAACGCAATACTTAGGTGCCTCCTTTGAGCCTGTTAGCTTAATACCGTCATTCGCTCGGTATAGAGTCTTTCATAACGCCAATTCTTACTCAACTCCGCTAACGTACCAAATTGGTACTACGTTATCATCACAGATACCGTAACCACCTATAGACTCGTACATTCAGAGGTTCGTCAGTGTATAAACACATTCTCACCATATATTACAACCACCCGACTACTCTAAGTGACAGTTCTTAATTCCTGTTCACTTTCGCCGACTTCACCCCGCTTTAAACAGTTCCACCATAGTCTGCTTCCCTGCTTAGGGGAGTATTAGTGTGAGGGTTTCAGCACAGCATGACGGCTTTCATTCCCCTCAAGGATTCTTCAGTTTTCTACTAAACCATCCCAACTGATATTTCTATCAGAATTTCAGGTTAACGTGTCGCACTGGCATGGTGATCAGAAACTTTATTGTTATTGAACACATTATTTGCCTCGATTTTTCCTTTATTACGTAAGACCGGTTGCACCTCTTCTTTAAATGCGCCAGCAATACTTTCTAAGCGATCAAGCATGGTAGCCTTCATATCTGTTGTTAAGTAACGTGAGTCCGTTCTAGGATAGGTTACTAGTTTATGCTGTTCATATAGCTTTTGCAATACATTTAGCGTCTTTTTAGCAGAAAAGCCAAATCGTCTATTTGCATCACGCTGCAACTCGGTTAAATCGTAAGGCAATGGTTGATGTTCTGTTTTTTCTTTTATAATAAGGGATTCTACTGTAGCTGGCTTTCCCTTTGACTTAGCCACAATCTCTTCTGCTTTTTCTTTAGAAAAGATTCTTCGCTCCTGGTTATTTTCGTATTTTGCTTGCAGTGAGTCTACGTTTGCAGTGATGGTCCAATATTCTTTCGGAACAAAGGATTGAATCTCTTTTTCTCTTTCTAGAACCATGGAGAGGGTTGGTGTTTGAACTCGACCAGCAGACAATGGGTCATTGAACTTAGTAGTTAAGGCTCTTGAAACATTTAATCCAATTAGCCAATCAGCTTGAGCTCTACATACAGCTGATTGGTATAAGCGATCAAATTCCTTCCCTGGTTTTAACTGCTTAAATCCATCTTTTATTGCACGGTCGGTTTGAGACGAAATCCATAAGCGCTGCGTTGGTTTGTTAAAACGGATTTTTTCTAATATCCACCTTGCAACTAATTCTCCTTCTCGTCCTGCATCGGTTGCGATAATGCATTCTTTAATCTCTTTTCTTTTTGCTAATTGTTCAATGGCTTTGTATTGATGACTTGTTTGTTTCATGACCTTTAATTCCATCTTCTGTGGAATTATTGGCAAATCATCTAGATTCCAATTTTTATATTTAGGATCATAGTGCTCTGGCATTTTTAATTCAATTAAGTGGCCTAAAGCCCAAGTAACAATATACTTATCTGATTCTAAATAGCTTTTATTTGATTTATTGCAGCCAAGTACTCTTGCAATTTCTCTCGCAACACTCGGTTTTTCACATAAAACAAGTGACTTCATTTAAACACCTTCTAACAAAAAATTTTGGGCCGTTTCTTGATCTTAAATAAAAGTTGGTTGATTTCTGTTTATTCAACTTAAGGAAAAGCTTCTTAAGAATAATACGATACATTCTAGTATAACATGAGTTGAGGCTGGTAATAGAATATAGTGTTGAATGAGAGGGGCTGTGCTTTAGTTTATAGGAAATATGAGGAACGGCGTCCATTCTCTTTTTTTGAACGCCGTATGTTGATTTGTCTTACTCTTCTTCTTCGATTCGATTCTTAAATGCTTCTTGTGTTACAATAAATTCTTCATCTCCAGGAGCATCCTCTGTATGTGTATGCTTTCTTGTGTCTTTTGGAAGCGGTCCAGGATGATGTTTCTTTTTATGATTAAAATGTTCTCCACGTGCCATTGATAACACCCCTTTCTTACCTTTCTATTTTTCATAAAAATGGTCTATCCTATACGAAAGGGAATGGAAAAATATATAATGAAACTAGGTATATAAAACAGGAGGGGATGGGAATGGATTTTTCGTTTCTTGTTTCAGAAGACAAAATTAAAAAAGCGTACCAAAATGGTGAGTTTAACAATCTTCCTGGGTTCGGTAAACCACTTCCAAAAGATAGCTTAGCCTCCGTACCAGAAGAATTGCGAATGGCTTATCGCGTATTGAGAAATGCCGGATATTCTTTAGAGGAAGATAAGATTAGGCAGGAATTGTTGTCAATGGAAGATTTAATCCGTTCTTGTGAAACAGAAGAAGAGAAAGTGGATTTGCAAAGAAAATATAATGAAAAATTATGGAGATTTAATAAAATGATGAAAGAGCGAACAGGGACTAATCATTCAAAGCATTTTTCTAATTATCAGAAGAAGGTTGAGGAACGGTTATTTCCTCAGTAAGTCTTTGGGTATAGTTTTTTGGCTTACGTCGTAAGATTGACTGCTTATTCGATTTTTATCTTTTAAAAGGATAGAATGATTAACACTAGGGGATAAAACATCGCCCTTTTTTTTTGAAAAAAACAGGACTATTGGCATAAATCAAGAAGTTAACAAAATTTACATAAAATAAAACTAAAAAAAAGAGGAGATTTGTCGAAAAAAAGGATAAGACTTAGAAACGAAATTTTGGAATAAGATAGGTGAACAAGATGGATAAAACATCCTTGATAGGAATTATACTTGCCATTATTGCTGTTGGAGTAGGGATGGTTTTTAAAGGAGTTAGCCCAATCGTATTATTGAACCCAGCGGCTATTCTCATTATTTTAGTCGGTACAGTTGCGGCAGTAGTTATTGCCTTTCCAGCTTCTGAAATTAAACGAGTTCCAAAGTTATTTGGTATCCTGTTTAAGGAACAAAGAATACAGGATACGAAAGAGTTAATCCGTTTGTTTTCAGAGTGGGCACAATTAGCTAGAAAAGAAGGTTTACTTGCTTTAGAAGCCAAAACAGATGATATTGAAGATCCATTTTTGAAAAATGGCTTATCTTTATCTGTTGACGGACAAAGTGCAGAGTATATTAGAGATGTATTAACAGAAGAAATAGAGGCGATGGAAGAAAGACATCGCACTGGATCACAAATTTTTACACAAGCGGGAACTTATGCCCCTACATTAGGAGTATTAGGTGCAGTTATTGGACTTATTGCGGCATTGGGCAATATGTCAGATGCCGAAGCACTTGGACATGCTATTAGTGCTGCGTTTGTCGCTACTCTAATGGGAATTTTTACAGGATACGTTTTATGGCATCCATTTGCCAATAAGTTGAAAAGAAAATCACAAATGGAAGCAAGCCAAAAATATTTAATGATAGAAGGAGTTCTCTCCATTTTAGAGGGAGAAGCACCTAGAGTAATTGAACAGAAACTAGCATCGTATTTACCAGTTTCAGAAAGAAGAAAATTTCTGGAGGAAAACGAAAGTAGTGTGAATGCGAATGAGTAAGAAGAAGAAAAAAAAGAAAGTTCATCATGATGAACATATAGATGAAACTTGGTTGGTTCCGTACGCAGATATTCTGACCTTATTGTTAGCTTTGTTTATCGTATTATATGGAATGAGTTCTGTCGATGCAAAAAAATTCTCCGCAATAGCAGATGCATTTAATAGAGAATTACAGGGGGGGACAGGTTTCTTTGAATATCCTAGTCCCACACCATCCCTGGAGGAGAATGAATCAGATATAAATATAGGTGATAAAGAAAAAGAGGAAGAATCAAAGGAGCTCACGGAAGAGGAACTGAAGGAATTAAAGAAACAGCAAGATCAAAAGGAATTGGAAGACATTCAGAAAAAGGTAAATGCTTATATTGATGAGAATAAATTAGGAAATAAGCTTGATACAGAGCTTACTGGGGAAGGCTTGCATGTATCGATTAGAGATAATGTCTTATTTGCTTCAGGTAGTGCAGATGTAAGAAGTAAGGATAGAACAGTCGTTACTGAAATTGCCAACTTACTGGTGATGGATCCGCCAAGGAGTATAATCATAAGTGGACATACAGATAATGTTCCAATTAGTAATTCTCGTTATGATTCAAACTGGGAACTAAGTGTAACGAGAGCGTTAAATTTCATGAAATTACTCCTTGAAAATAAAAAACTTGATCCGAAATCATTTAGTGCTAAAGGGTACGGCGAGTTTCAACCGATTGCCAGTAACAAGACTGCTGAAGGAAGAGCACAAAATAGAAGAGTGGATATTTTAATTCAACCACGAATAGCAACAGAAGACTAACGAATGATAGTCTTTCTGTTGCTTTTTTTTTAAAATTAGAAAGAAGGATGCTCGTTATAAGACGAATAGATAAAATTTTTGCAGGGATGAATAAATTATTGTCTTTCTATAAACAAAAGTTTATAATATAAACAAAAGTTTTGTTAGGTAAGAGTACAAGTTTTTACACATTATATTATTGTTAGTTTCACTTTAACCTGAGGGGGAAATGGAAGTGAATGGTAAAGAGATGTACATCCTTCGGCTAATTAAAGAAAATCCCTTTGTTACGCAAAATGAATTAGCTGAGAAACTGGGGTTGTCCCGTTCTGCTGTGGCAGGATATATTTCTTCTTTAACAAAAGAAGGAAAATTACTTGGAAGAGCTTATGTATTACCGAAAAAGAAAGAAGTTATTTGTATAGGCGGAGCCAATATTGATCGTAAGGTTCAAGCAGATGAGACGATTCAGTATGGAACATCCAATCCAGCCTCAACAAGTCAGTCACCTGGAGGAGTAGCAAGAAATATTGCAGAGAATTTAGGTAGACTGGGTATCGATACCTCTTTATTCACTATTGTAGGAGAGGATCATGAAGGGGAATGGTTATTAGATACTACGAAGCATTATGCGGATATCACTCCTTCTCTGTTGTCTAATCTAAATAGAACGGGTACCTATACAGCGCTGTTAGATTCAGATGGTGAGCTTGCTGTGGCTTTAGCGGATATGTCTATCTATGACAGCATTGATAAAGATACAATTGATAAAAAATGGGGCTATATAGCAACATCGGAATTAGTCATATTAGATACTAATTTTTCAGGAGATGTATTAGAGCATATTATTGTTCGATGTAGACAAGAAAATATGGCATTATGTATTACCCCTGTATCTGCACCTAAGGTCAAAAAATTGCCCGATAATTTACAAGGAGTAACATGGCTTATTGCAAATAGTGATGAAGCCGAAGTACTTACTGGAATGAAAATTAAAGAAGAGGGAGATTTCTTTAAGGCTGCCGAAAAAATTATTGCCAAGGGTGTAGAAAAGGTCGTTATAACTCGGGGAGATAAAGGGCTAATTTATTTTACAAAACTTGGTGAGGCAGGGGTTATTTTAACTCCAGAAGCAGAAGTGATTGATGTAACAGGAGCGGGAGATTCACTCGTTTCAGGTATCATGTATTCGCATATTAAAGGGCTAAACACAGAAAATGCATGCAAAATTGGAATTGCTTGCTCCATCATAACACTTCAATCAAATCAGACAGTAAACCCTTTATTAAATAATAAAAAGTTACAAGAAATTTTCGGAAAATACTTTCGTTAAAAGGAGCATGAACATGAAAACAGAATGGCTAGAATTTTCAAAAGAAGTATTGGAAGCAAAGAAAAACAATCAACCGATTGTCGCATTAGAATCGACTATTATATCACACGGTATGCCTTATCCTCAAAACGTAGAAACAGCTAAAGAAGTAGAAGATATTATTCGTAAAAATGGGGCAGTACCTGCAACAATTGCCATTATAGAAGGAAAAATTAAAATTGGTTTATCCGAGGATGAGATTGAATTTTTAGCTAAAAGTGACAATATTGAAAAAGCAAGCAGACGCGATTTACCCTATCTGATTGCTGGCAAGAAAAATGGTGCAACAACGGTTGCTGCTACCATGATTTGCGCAGAACTGGCAGGAATCAAAGTGTTTGTAACAGGCGGAATTGGTGGGGTTCACAGAGAAGCTGAACAAACAATGGATATTTCTGCAGACTTACAAGAGCTTGCTAAAACAAGTGTAGCAGTTGTATGTGCTGGTGCAAAATCAATTTTAGATATTGGTTTAACGTTAGAGTATCTAGAAACATATGGTGTACCGGTTGTTGGTTTTGGCACAAAGTCTCTACCAGCCTTTTATACAAGAACTAGTCCATTTGAAGTGAATTTTTCTGTAGAAACTGCAAAGGAAGCAGCAGATATGATTCAAACAAAATGGGAGTTAGGACTAGATGGCGGGGTTGTAATTGCTAATCCAATTCCAGAAAAAGATGCTCTTGAGGAAAAATATATTACGGATATTATTGAAAAAGCATTGCAAGAAGCGAAAGAGAATAATATTACTGGTAAAAGGGTAACTCCATTTCTATTAAGTAGAGTAAAAGAGCTAACAGAGGGGACAAGCTTAGTAGCTAATATTGCATTAGTTAAAAATAACGCAGAAGTTGGTTCTAGAATAGCAGTCGAGTTAAATAAATAATCCAAGGACTAGTCAAAGTAGAATGCAGCCTAAAATCGGATGCTAATTCTGCTTTAACTAGTCTATTTTTATCCCATGTTTACACTCCAGTAAGACTCTCCACCCGTTGCTTATAAGAATATGAGGAAGATAGGTGGAGATTCACCGTCAGTTAATTTCTGAATGGTGCCACTAATCAATAGTGAGGTTAGAAGAAAAGGCCACTTGTTGGTTAGTTGCACTTTATTAGAAATGAGCTTCTTCTTCTATAAAGCCGAAGCTCATTCCATGTGGTACCTGCGCTAATTTGATTGAGTATTTCGCGTTACTAGTCTTTTTGTCTTTTTTTGAACTTAACGTATTCAAGAATACCGGCAAAATCTTCTTTGGTAACCCCGTCCTCTATAGCTTCTTCTACTAAACTCATCCAGTCTTCATCTATTCCGTCTATAACAGTATTGTTATTGTCTAGTAGTTCTTCTACATTAGTATCAAGGGTGTGAGCGAGTTTCGTCAGCACTTGAAGGGAGGGGTTTTTTTGAATGCCCCTTTCAATATAACTTAAGTAGGATTTAGAGACACCGGATCTATCGGAAAGTTCATTGATAGAATAACCTCTTTTTAATCTTAGCTTCTTTATCTTTATTCCAACCAACATGAATATTCTCCTTACTACATATAGAAGTACAATTTCATTATAACGAACGTATCGTTCAATAAAAAATACAAAAAAGCTAGGAAACGGGAGATATTTCAAGAAAACGAACGATTTTTGTTCGTTAAAAAGAAATAATGGCTGTTTTTGGAATTTTTGAAAATGATAGATTTGCACTATACTAATAAAAAAGTTCTTTAATAAGAACGGTTTAGATATTTATAGAACTAATCGATTATACGACAACAACAATGACGTAAGGAGTTCGTTATAACGGTCCCTAAAAACCGCACGTTCCACTAACCTTCAGTAGGGATTGATAGCAAAACTCCAGTGATGAAAGTTTCCCTTTATAAAGCTAAATGAATAAAAGAGGGTGAAAAATGTATAGGAAAAATTGTGATAAATGCTTTAGACCATCATTTAGTAGTAGTGAACTAGGAAAATGGATTTGTCCTATATGCCAAAATGATTTAACGGAATATCCTTTTTTTGACGCGATTACATATGAACAAATTCATATTAATTATTCGTTTAAAAAAGTGATAAAAAGCTATACAACACAATACTATGATAGAAAGTCACAATAACTAGTAATGCAGGCTAAATAAAATGTAAAATGCGTTTGTCTTGATTATTTCGATAAAATTCGAGGAAGATAACATTTTTTGTAGAAAAAACAAGAAATCTTTTAGTAATTTGTCCTAATTTTATGACAAAATATCGCATCTTTTAATTGGAAAAAACGCTATAATGATAAAATAGTAAAGGACGAATCAAAGCCATTATAATGTTAAGGGCAAACCAATACGAAAGTTTGGGACGCAAAGTCACGGATCTAATGTTTTAAACAATGATGGCCGGACTGCCAAAATACAAATGTATTTTTGGGGAGGAAGAATTAAGTGATTAATAGTCAACTTTTTACCGAAGAATTGGATTCAGAATGGATTCAATTAATTAATGAAGCCAAAAATATTGGAATGAATTTGCAAGAAGTAAGAGAATTTCTGCGAAGTGAGAAGGATTACTTAATTCAGGAAAATCCTAAATGATCATTTGTATAGAAGTAGATTTATAATGTTAAAGGCAAAAAAATGTCTACGTTGAATTTCTCACAATTAGTATAATGAGCTAATTATGAGAAATTCAATGTAGAAAAACCTCTTTCGAATCTGCATGTCTGTATACCCTTTTAGGCATGGAATTATTTTTTTTGTTCCAGTCTCCATCTATTAAATTCCAAAAACTCACGAAATTCTTTTTTCGATACACCAGAATCCATAGCCTCTTTTACAATTTTTAACCATTCTGAATCTAAGTCATCCTTGTTTTGATGGTCATTTATCAAATGATCAACTGGTATATTGAAAACAGCTGCAATTTTTTCTAAAAATTGAATCGATGGATTGGATTGTAAATTTCTTTCTAAGGAACTTAAATATGATTTTGCGACTCCTGCTTGTTCTGCTAATTCCGATAAGGACATTCTTTTCTCTAAACGTAGCTGCTTTACGCGATCCCCAATCATACGCTCACTCACTTTCACTCTTAAGGGTATGTATATTTATCATAGCATTTATAGATGAAAAGTTCCATATAAAGAACGAATTGTTCTATCCACTATGCTTAAATAGAAAGGTTAATTTCATTATTTGTTCAAAATATTGAAATATATCTTGTAGTATTTACCCTTTCCTACATAAAATGAAACATTTTTTTATTTGTTTTTCAATCCTTTTTAGACAATTTGTCTGAAAAAGAGTAGAATGGTAACGAATAATTTGAAAATGTTGGTGAATTGCGTGTTGAATAAATATTATATGATATTTGAGGAGCTTGAAGCTGCGATAAGAAATGGGAAGTACCCGCCAGATACTATTTTACCATCTGAAAATGAATTAGCAGAGCAATACAATACATCTAGAGAAACCATTCGTAAGGCTTTAAATATATTATCTCAAAAAGGATATATCCAAAAGCTCAGAGGGAAGGGTTCCTTAGTTCTTGATTTAGAAAAGTTACAATTTCCCATTTCGGGATTGGTTAGCTTTAAGGAGTTAGCCGATAAAATGGGACAATCCTCTGTAACGATTATTGAGCGCTTTTTGAATACACAGCCATCCTCTCTTTTACAAAAAGAGATGCAGCTTAAGAAAGAAGATTCGATATGGGAAGTTTTTCGAGTTAGAGAAATTAATCAGGAACGGATTATTCTAGATAAAGATTATATCGTTCAGAAGTATGTGCCAGGATTAACGGAAGAAATATGTAGAAGCTCTATTTTTGATTATATAGAGAAGGAATTGAACTTAAAAATTAGTTTTGCTAAAAAAGAATTTACAGTAGAAGAACCGACAGAAGAGGACTATAATTTGCTTGATTTAGAAGGATTTCATTCCATTGTTGTTGTAAAGAACTATATCTATTTTGAAAATGCCACTTTATTTCAATTTACAGAGTCCCGACATCGACCAGATAAGTTTCGCTTTGTTGATTTTGCAAGGAGAAATGAAGCATAAAAATAACGATAGCATGTTTTATTTTCTATCTATGGGGAATGTTACTTATAGAAAATAAGAAAAGGAGATGCTATATATGAGTAAGAAAATTGCTACTTTAATTACTGATATGTTTGAGGATTCTGAGTACACAGAACCAGCTAAGGCATATAAGGAAGCTGGACATGAAGTAGTAACAATTGAATTGGAAGCTGGTAAAACAGTAGAAGGAAAACAAAAAGAAGCGACGGTAAAAATTGATAAGGGGATTGCAGATGTGACTCCAGATGAATTCGATGCTTTATTTATCCCAGGTGGCTTTTCTCCTGATCAGCTTCGGGCAGATGATCAAGTAGTGGCCTTTACTAAAGCGTTTATGGATGCAAAGAAACCAGTCTTTGCAATCTGTCATGGCCCACAATTGCTTATTACAGCAAAAACGTTAGAGGGTAGAAATGCTACTGGCTATAAATCCATTAAAGTGGACATGGAGTATGCAGGTGCAACCTTTAAGGATGAAGAAGTAGTCGTGTGTGGCGATCAATTAGTGACAAGTAGAACGCCAGAGGATATACCAGCATTTACTAGAGAGTCTCTAAAGCTTTTAAATAAATAAGGAAAGTAAGATAGGCAGGGTCTATACGTACACCTTTTCATGATAGGGAGAATATAATCTTTTATCATGAGTTGGAGTAGGTATAGGCTCTTTTTTTGTGTTAACCTTAAGGAGAACCATTGTACTTTTGTCTCCTTTGCAGTAAATTACATTCTCACTTATAAGTAGCATGCTTAATAAAACCGCAAATAGGAAGAGGATATATTAGGGGAAATAGATAAAACCCTAACTTTTAATCCTTAGCGGTAACTTTAGATAGAAAGAAGGATTGAAAATGATTGTTTTAAAATCGAAACGAGAAATAGAACAAATGAAGAAGGCAGGCGAGATTCTGGTTGGTTGTCATAAAATGATTGCTAAGCTTGTAAGACCAGGAATTACTACTTTTGAAATTGATCAAAAGGTAGAAGAATATTTAGCGGAAAAAGGGGCAACGCCTGAGCAAAAAGGGTATCGTGATTACGCATATGCAACTTGTGCAAGTATAAATGACGAGATTTGTCATGGCTTTCCAAGGAAAGAACCACTGAAAAAAGGGGATATTGTAACAATTGACATGGTTGTTAATTATAATGGAGCATTGGCCGATTCCGCATGGACATATGCGGTTGGAGAAGTATCAGCAGAGCTACAGAAATTAATGGATGTAACAAAAAAGGCATTGTATATAGGGATTGAACAAGCAAAACCAGGAAATCGAATCGGAGATATTGGATTCGCAATTCAACAGTATGTAGAGGAACAAGGACTTTCTGTTGTACGAGACTTTATCGGCCATGGCATTGGAAAAGTAATTCATGAAAAACCAGAAGTTCCTCATTTCGGGTTAGCGGGAAAAGGGCCACGTATAAAAGAAGGCATGGTATTCACAATCGAACCTATGGTCAATATTGGTGATTATAAAATGAAAATGGATAACAATGGCTGGACAGCAAGGACGATGGATGGCAAGCACTCTGCACAATATGAACATACGATTGCCATTACAAAAGAAGGACCTGTGATACTTACAGATCAAGATGCTTGATCTGTAAAAGCTACATATGAGAAGGCAAAAAACAATTGTTAATCTCTTGTGAGTTAAAATGAACTGGCTAAAAACAATAATCAGTGAGATGTGTCCACTGATTATTGTTTTCTTTATAGGTAAATTATTGCTTACGCAAGTTTCCTAATTCTTCAGCAATTGCCTGCATTTCATTTGGACTAAAAGAATCTCTTTTCATGACATGTTCATAAATTTCTTTAATTTCATCATAAAGATCTTCATCAAAATGAGTGGATTTAATGGCGCCGATGTTTAAAACCTTTAGCTTTTCTTTTATTTTTTCAATCATGAAATTTACGTTTTCTGTCGTTTTATTATCTAAATTCATACCTTTCCCCTTTCTTGGACAATAAAGTTGTTCTATTCATCTTTTCATGCAAACATAGAAATGTCAATATAGAGTATTAATCGCCAAAATAGATTGGTTATAATTACTTTAAAAGTAATCAAGTATGTAAATACAAAAATGGAGGAAAATAAAAATGAAAGTACGTGTTTTATTTATTTGCTTAGGAAATATTTGTCGCTCCCCAATGGCTGAGGCTGTATTTCGTGATTTAGTGGAAAAAGAAGGATTACAAGAAAAGATTGTTTGCGATTCAGCTGGAACAGGCGGATGGCATATTGGAAATCCGCCTCATCATGGAACAAGAGATATCTTAAAAGTAAATAAAATTAAGGATACGGGCATATTTGCTCGTCAATTAGAGGAAAAGGATTTAGAAGATTATGATTATCTAATTGCAATGGATAACAGTAATATTGCAAACATTAGAAAGCTAAATGAAATGTTAGATTATACAAAGGTTCGACTATTAATGGATTATACGCACCATGCTGTGGGAAAAGAAGTACCAGATCCGTATTATACGGGCAATTTTGAAGAAGTTTTTGCGTTAGTGAAGGATGGCTGTGAAGGTTTGTTACAAGATATAAAAAATAAGTATGGCTTGTAATCAAATCAATTCCATCCTTCATTGATTAAAAAAAGAAGGGTGGAACTAGTGGATGAAAATGAGTATATCAAAAGGACTTTTTATCGGGAGCCTTATTGGAACAGCCATAAGTCTATTGGACAAGCATACAAGGCAAAATGCCGTTACGAATATGCAGCATGCAAAAGATGTGGTAACGGATTATGAGCATATGACAACTAGCCTTAATAGTACTGCGGAAAAAATAAAAAGAACAGCTGTGAAAATTTCGGATGATGCAGTTTTTGTAAAGAAGCAATTGGAAGAATTAAAAGGGATAACACCAGTAGTAGCAGGCATCATTCACGATACGAAGGAAGCATTTTTCAATGGTGACACGAGAAATCAGGAAAGAAAGCTTGTTTCTAGCATTAACTATATACCTGAGACAGGATCAGAAAGAAGATAATATTTTAGAGAATTGTTCTCCTCCTTGCATTTGTTACTAAAATATAAGGGGAGTAATACTCGAGGGAAAAGGTTTAGATGTGCCTAAATGATAGGGAAATCGCTATTTCAATCTATCATTTAGGCCTGTATGTTTGCCCAGTTTTTCTTCCTTTTCTCCTTAATAGATGCCTTTTTTTATCAGTGCCATATGTTTTAATAGGGCTGTAAAGGGCAATAGACATACATAAAAGAACTGTTAGGACGGTGATTTTGTATGGGAGAGGTCATTCCATTTATAAAGGTTCTCATCAAGAAAATCCAACAAGATAGTGTATTTGATCTTGCAGCACAGTTATCCTATTATTTTCTCTTATCTATTTTTCCGTTACTTATTTTTGTTATGACGCTCCTACCCTATCTACCGATATCAAAGGAAGACTTATTAGGAGTAGTCGATGGTTTTGCACCTGGAGATATCATGGATACGATTGAAACAAATATCGATCAAGTGTTGAGTAGAAATGTTAGTCTTTTATCATTCGGGATTATTGCAACAATATGGTCTGCTTCTAATGGATTAAATGCTATCGTAAAGGCACTAAATAAAGCCTATGATGTCGAAGAAACTAGATCTTTTATTGTTGCAAGAGGAATGTCTATTTTGCTGACACTTGGGATGATAGCAGTAGTGGTTGTAGCCTTACTGTTACCTGTGTTTGGAGAACAAATAGGGATGTTTTTATTTTCCCAATTTGACTTAACAGAAGAATTCTTATCGATGTGGAATACATTAAGGTTTCTTGCTTCTCCAATCATTTTATTTATTGTGTTTCTTGCTCTTTATTGGATTGCTCCCAATAAGAAACTTAGATGTATTTCTGCTATTCCTGGAGCCATTTTCGCAGCGATTGGTTGGGTTCTTGCTTCTTTAGCGTTTTCCTATTATGTAGGTAACTTTAGTAATTATTCGGCGACATATGGAAGTATTGGAACGATTATTGTTCTAATGATTTGGTTTTATATAACAGGAATCATCATTATATTAGGTGGCGAAATTAATGCCTACTTCACCGAGAGAAAGAAAGAGCCTTGTTAATGGTATCCGTTTTTTACCTTTATAAAAGGAGGCAATCGGAACAAACTATTAGAGGGGAAAACATTAAATAAGGGGGAACTTAGAATGACAAAGCATACAAAAAAAGATGGCGGTACTAAACAAAAAGGAAAAAGCAAGCCGAAGCATAAAACATCTGGATCTGCCAACGGGCAAAACGGCTATCACTAACTAAAAGAACTCCCATTATAGTATTCACTATGATGGGAGTTCTTTTAGATTAACAGGCGGAACTTTTCTTTAAAGTATTATAAGAAGAGCCTTAAGGGTATCGTTCTGATGAATTTCGCTCCATCGAATCCATATTGAAATTCGTCTCTTTAGAGCTGTTTGTATTAACTTTTTAACAACCGCAAGCTATTCAAAATAACCAAGATTGTACTTCCTTCATGTCCAATCACTCCAAAAGGAAGGGCAACGACTTGTAAGAAGTTCGAAACGATAAGAAGCATGATAACAGAGATAGAGAAGATAATATTCTGTTTAATAATTCGATTCATTCGTTTGGATAGATGAATCGCTTCTGCAATACGTGGTAAATCATTTTTCATTAATACGACATCTGCGGTCTCTAAGGCAACATCTGTTCCTTCTCCCATCGCAATCCCTACATTTGCTGTTGCAAGCGCTGGCGCATCATTAATTCCATCTCCTACCATTGCAACGATACCATATTTCTCTTTCAACTCTTTAATGGAAGTTACCTTCTTTTCTGGTAGGCATTCAGCAATATATTCATTAACATTGCTTTCTTTGGAAATGGCTTTGGCGGTTTTTTCGCTATCTCCTGTAATCATAACAGTATAAATACCGTTTTGCTTTAAGTGTTCAATTGCTTTTTTCGACTCTTTTCGGACTATATCCTTTAAGGCAATCAACGCTATTATTTCGTCATTTCGCTGGACAAATACAGCGGTTTTTCCTTCTTCTGATAACTGATTAAATATTTCATTCTGGAAATTTTTCGCTTCTTTTTCTCCAACAAAAGCGGCTTTCCCGATTTTCCATTCTGCATTATCCATCTTTGCAGTAACACCCCAGCCGGAATTATCCTGAATGCTTTCAGGCTGTTTTAACGGTTCTTTATATTTCTGCTCAGCGTATCGAACAATTGCTTTTGCTAAAGGGTGGTTCGAATGGCTTTCAATGCTAGCTGTTAATTGGATAATTTCTTTTTCTGAATATTCGTCATGAACAATCACATTTGTTACGACAGGCATACCTTTTGTTAACGTTCCTGTTTTATCAAAAGCAATCGCTTTTACATGGGCAAGATTTTCCAGATGAACTCCACCTTTAAAAAGGATTCCTGCTCTTGCTCCGTTTGATATCGCAGCAAGGGTAGCTGGCATAATACTTGCCACTAATGCACAAGGTGATGCTACAACTAAGAAAATCATTGCTCGGTAGAACGTTTCATTCCAAGACCAACCTAGAAAAAAATGGGGAAGGAACATAAGCAGGACAACAATTGACAACACTATTTTGACATAGGCCCCCTCAAACTTTTCGATAAATGCTTGAGAAGGCGATTTCTCACTTTGAGCAGATTGAATTAATGTAATAATCTTTTGGAATAGTGTTTCATCTGCATGTTTTGTAAGTATCACAGTAATAGATCCACTTAAATTTACCGTACCTGCAAACACCTCATCATTTATTTCCTTCGTTAACGGTATCGATTCGCCTGTAATGGCTGCTTCATCTATGGCAGTTGTTCCTTTCACAATTTTACCATCAACCGGGATTCTTTCACCTGGCTTAATTAAAATAGTGTCTGAGACGGTAAGAGAGGAAACAGGAACTATTTCTTCGCGACCATCAGGCTGTATTTTTACTGCTTCCTCAGGCTGTAAATTCATGAGCGCAGATATTTCCTTGTTGCTTTTATTCATTGTATATGTTTCTAACGCACCGCTTACAGCAAAGATAAAGATTAGTATGGCTCCTTCTGCCCAATAGCCGATAAGACATGAGCCAATCGCTGCAAAGATCATCAACATTTCCACATTTAATTCTTTATTTGCAATTGTCTCTTCGATACCTTCCTTTGCTTTGGCATAACCACCAATCACAAAAGCGAGCAAGTATAAAGCGATAGATAGATGCGAATAATCCAAGTGGTTTAAGATCCATCCTATCAAAATAAAAATTCCACTTGTCCCAGCAGCAATAAGTTCGAGATGGGGAGCTAGCTTTGCAAATAAAGATGGCTTCACTTCTAAAGTTGATTGTACGAAGGATTTTAATTCAGTTTCTGTGGACATTTTCATTTCCTCCTTTAAATAACTAAATATTTTTGATTTCTTTATCTCTTATTGAGAGAGAGAATCAAGTTCAATACCCTTAAAAAACACGAAAGCTGCCACCTAAAAAGGTGACAGCAGAAAAAACAAATAGAAATAATTCTTTGATATTTAGTTGTATGTCTTTATCCTACCATATATCGTATGTGCTGAACATCATTTTGCTTCTGCCAAACGATGGTTTTTTCTTTCTTTTTTTCCAAAGATAAAAATCACCAAGCAAACAGCTAATAAGATGGTAGCTATCACTACAAAATAGCTAATATGCTGGAAATATTGAATAAATACTCCTCCTAAATAAGGGCCAATTAAACTACCGACACTAAAGGCCATACCGCATAGAAGATTTCCAGTAGGCAGTAGATTGGATGGAACTAAGTCAGTCATATAGCTAATTCCTAAAGAAAAGGTAGAGCCGACTGCCATTCCAGCAAGGAAAAGACAGATAATTAAACCGATTAAATAAGTCTCCAGGATGCTGGCAAAAGAAAAGCAGACAGTGCCGATAAATAAAATGGTTATAAGTGTCTGTCTTCTACCGAACTTATCGCTAATCATTCCTAAAGGAAGCTGAAAGACTATTGCACCGATGGAAAAGGCAGTAAGTAAAAACGAAATTTGGACAACTGTCAATTCGATTCTCAAACCATACACTGGAAAACTTGAATTTAAGCTTGATTCCAAAAATCCATAGGCAAGCGGTGGAAGAAAGGCAATCCAGGCATACTTCAGAGCACTGGAAAAGCGTTTCATCGTATCGATAAAGGAATTAGTTTCTACCGTTTGCTCTGGAAAATCATTTTTAATCCATAAAATAAAGATCCATGCGATAAAGCACATAATGGATGAAAGAATGAAAGGAAGGGATTCATTAATTTTGATTAAAGGTGTTAATAATGGTCCCACTGCGAATCCTATACCAAAGAAAACCCCATATAGAGAAATATTTCGTCCCCGTTTTTCTATAGGTGATGCTGTCGTTATCCAAGTTTGTGTAGCGAAATGAAGGGCGTGGTCACCAATTCCGATACATAAACGAAGGAGGAACCAAAACCAAAAGGTCTTCCATAGTGGAAAAAGGGCTAATGAAAGGATGACAATCAAGCCGCCGAAAACAATTACAGGTTTATAGCCATATTTACGCAATGGATATTCCATAAACGGAGAAATCAGAAGAATCCCTATATAGAGTCCCACTGCATTTAAGCCATTTAAACTAGAAGAAAGACCATCATTTTCAAAAATGACTGCTATTAATGGAAGCAGCATTCCTTGACTAAATCCAGAAATACTGACAATGCTAATTAGTACTGCAAATTTTTTACTGTTCATATTATTCTCCCCATGATTTACCTGTTGTTAATATTTAGTCTCCCTAAAAGATGTTAAATGGGATTGAACAGGATTGCAATAGATTTTTTTTGGGGAATAAGAAAGGTAATTGTGAAAAGAAAGGAAGAAACATTTTCAAGAGAATTGGTTATATTTGGGCAAAGTAGCTGTATAATAAGTTTAGCCACCAGTTAGATGGGAAATTATATGAAAGTGATAGAAGAAAGGAAGCGAAAAAATGGTTAATAAAATATTTACGATTGCAGCTTTTATTGGGGTTCCATTATCGATTATTGGTACGTTACTCCATTGGTCAAGCATTGTTATGTTTGTTATTTACTGTCTTACAATTATTGCTTTATCTAGTTTTATGGGAAGAGCGACAGAAAGCTTAGCGATTGTTGCTGGTCCTCGAATTGGCGGATTATTAAATGCAACCTTTGGTAATGCAGTAGAATTAATCATTGCTATATTTGCATTACGTGAAGGTTTAACAGAAGTAGTGTTGGCATCCTTAACTGGATCCGTTTTAGGGAATTTATTGCTTGTAGCAGGCTTGTCCTTCTTTATCGGGGGATTAAAGTATAAGAGACAGCAATTTAACGTTTTTGACGCTCGTCACAATTCTGGTCTATTAATTTTTGCGGTAATCGTTGCATTTGTTATTCCAGAAGTATTTACGATGAATATGAATGAAGGAAAAACACTTTCTTTGAGTATTGGAATAGCTATTATTTTGATTTTATTATATTTAGGTGCATTATTCTTTAAACTTGTAACCCATCGTGGAGTTTATCAAGTTGAAAAGAATGGTGAAACGGAGCATGGTCATGAGGAAACTCCAGAATGGTCTGTGAAAAAAAGCATCACCATTTTAGCAATCGCAACACTTGCTGTTGCTTATGTGTCAGAAAACTTAGTACATACCTTTGAAGTAGTAGCAGAGTCCTTTGGATGGTCAGAGTTATTTATCGGAATTATCATTGTTGCTATCGTTGGAAATGCAGCAGAACATGCTTCAGCGGTTGTAATGGCTTATAAGAACAAAATGGATATTGCTGTGGAAATCGCAATAGGATCGACGCTGCAAATTGCCATGTTTGTTGCTCCATTATTAGTGCTGATCTCTTTATTTTTCCCGAGCGGAATGTCACTAGTATTTACCCTGCCAGAACTTATTAGTATGGTAACAGCGGTGTTATTAATGGTGAGTATTTCGAATGACGGAGAAACGAACTGGTTTGAGGGAGCAACATTATTAGCTGCTTATGCGATTATGGGAATAGGATTTTATTTGCTTTAAAGTAGGAGAAATAACGAGGCCTAGCCGCTTTCTTTACAGCAGCTAGGCTTTCTTGTGTAAATTTCACCTCTTATTTATACATATTAGTCTTTTTTAAGTATTTGTAGATTTAAATGATGTATAGGGAATCTATCATGTCGCTTCCATCGGATCACCAACCTCTTTTCCTTTTATTGTTGAATAAAATTCTGATTGATGAATATTCAAAGGTTTTTATTTTCCTCCTTTACTAAAATACAAGCGATCCTAATAGCTACCCTCCTTTTATTTGATGCCTTTATTATACCGTGAAAATAGAGAAATGTAAATATTCTGATTATTTTATTTTGCGAATTTTGGACAAGTTTCTTATTTCTTATGCATATGTATGAAAGTAACGATAAAAGCATGTATGAGGAAGGAGTAAAAAGGGGAATGTCATGGTTTTTTCGAAGCACTATCTATGTTGGTGGGCTTTTTATATTAGCATTTGGGGCTACGTTGACTATTAAGGCAAACCTAGGAGCAGGTCCTTGGGATGCACTCAATGTAGGACTATCTCATCTAGTGGGACTTACTATAGGAAGCTGGATTGTTATTGTAGGAATCGTCCTTATATTCGTTAATGCTTTTCTTTTACGCAAAAAGCCCAATTTATTATCACTTGCAACGGTATTTATTTTAGGTTTTTTTGTTGATTTCTGGATGGCACATCTCGTCAATCAGCTTCATTATTTTATATTTGCGAGCCAATTACTTTTACTTATTACAGGATTAATTATTATTGGTTTAGGCATAGCTCTCTATTTACAATCGGAATTTCCATTAAATCCAATCGATCATTTTATGGTTACTATTCAAGAAAGATTTGGCGTAAATCTTATGACAGCCAAGTTAATTGGAGAAATACTTGCGTTATTGTTAGCCTTTTTAGTAAATGGCCCAATTGGACTTGGTACCCTCATTATTGCTTTTGGACTCGGTCCTTCCATCCAATTTTTCCATCATTATTGCTCAAAATTAACAGGGAAATTTGTAGTGAAATAGAAGTTAGAAAAAAAATAATGTAATAATGGATAATCTAGGCGAACTCCGAAAAAAATAATCATAGTTATGGATGATTATTTGAAGGGAGTTCACTTGCTATGTATAAGAAAATTATGATTGTGCTTTTATCTTTTTTCTTAATGCTTCCAATGTTAACTTATGCGGAAAAAGCAAAAGAGAAAGAAAAAGAGGAAAGTCTATCGAAATCCAAAATTATTACCATACCCAATTCTGTTATGAATATAACAAAGGAAAATACGTATCCTAATCCGACTCAGGATGTGCCTAAGCTACAGCCTAGTGAATTAACGCAAAAACTTATTAATTCTTCTAAGGTGAAAATCGACAATCCAGATTTAATCCGGATGCTGAATGAGTCCACGGTGAATAGTACGCCATTTGCTCTCGGCTATAAAGCGATTGTATATTTAGGACAATGGCCCCTTAACTATGAATCAACAGAGACAGCACCGAATTGGGAGTATCAAAAAATAAATACTAATTTTTACGATAACCGTGGTGGCAAGTCCCCATATCAAATCCATTATGTACAAGAATCACAGAAAACAATAAGAGGTGGATTAACTGCCAAGGTGCCTAATGCGGAGCAAGTAAAGAAAATGATGCTTGTGAAAGCAACACAGAATTCAGGATTATCTCTTGCTTTTGAAACAGTAATTGGTACAGGGACTAAGAAGGATCAAGTTTATAATATTCCTCCTAAAAGACTGGGATATTTATATGGATATGCTCCTGCTGTCAATGAAAAAGGGAAAGTGACATATGGAGAAGTTTATATCATGCTTAAAGGAAGCAAGAAATCAATAGTCGTTAAGAATGTAACTTCTCAAGGAATTGGTGCATGGATTCCAGTACAGGATCATGTTTCCTTTGGATTTTTGGCGAGCGAAAGACCGAAATAAATAGGGAAAGAAAAGGCTGACTATTGGTTGTCAGTCTTTTTTTATGGGGGGGGAGATTTTGGAATGAATGGTGGGGGGGAAGTAGTTTTGATGGAGGAAGAACGCAAAAAAAGCAACAGGAAGAGCAGAGAGTAGTTTTCAAAAAGCTGTTACATACTCAAAACTAATTAAAAAAGTGCCCATTCTTTCAAAAATGAGCACTGATTTCCTTTATCTACTAATTAATGCTTTTCTCGTAGTAAAATCAACATCTTGATAATAGCTATTTTTTACAAGTACGTTTGGACCGAGGCATTTGACAGCAGGGCAATGGCAATTTAATGAGCTGGCTAAATCAGTAGACAGCCATTTTTGAAAAATATCCTCTAAATTATCTTGTTGGATATTTCCAAGTGCTGGCGTATCGCCGAAGTCTGTCACAATAACGTCGCCGGTAAAAATATTTACATTTAAGCGAGAACGACCGTCTGGATCATTGCGGACCGTTACATTTTTACTGGAATAGAGGCGATTTAAGAGCTGTAAGTCTTCTTCCTTCTTGTTACAAGGATAAAATGGAAGTGTACCAAATAGCATCCACACATTTTCATCACGAATATCTAAAAGATGGTTGATGCTGTCTCTAATTTCATTTAATGACAAAGTTTCTAGAGCAGAAGCAAAATCTGATGGGTACATTGGGTGAATCTCGTGCCTTTGACATTTCATTTCTTCGACAATTTGTCGGTGGATATGCTCTAAATATGGGAGGGTACGTTTATTAAGCATCGTCTCTGCCGAAACAACGACGCCTGCTTCTACTAATGCTCTACTGTTTGTAATAATGTTGTTAAATAGTTTACCTCTTTGCTCATACGTTGGCTTGCGTGCCATCATGGCAAATCCGCGTTCTGCAAATTCCTCTTCTGTTCCCCAGTTGTGGGAGATATGCAATACATCTAAGTAAGGAATTACAGGTTCATAACGATCAAGTCCTAGTGTTAGATTGGAATTCAACTGTGTCTTTACGCCACGACTGTGTGCATATTTAAAAAGCGGCACGACATAATTTTCCACAGATTTTCTACTCATCATTGGTTCTCCGCCTGTAATACTAAGGGAACGCAAATGAGGAATTTCATCCAGTTTTTTCAGCAATAAATCAATTGGCAAGGCATTCGGATCTTTGGGCTGAAGCGTATAACCAACAGCGCAATGTTCACAGCGCATATTACATAAGGTGGTTGTGGTGAATTCAATATTGGATAAAGTTAATTTTCCATGCTGCTCCATATCCATATAAGCTTCCCAAGGGTCAATGCTTGGAGTAATTATATTTTTTTCTGTAATCATTTTAAGCTCCTTTAAAAAAATAGTTAAACTATATCTATGTGCAATTAAGGTATAGAATGCGATTTTTATCATTATCTTGCCATCTGGCCCCTTGTCATTATTAAAGGAAAAATCCTATCTGTCAAATGTTTTTGTTTTAGGCCCTTTTTTCGTAAAGTTTGCTCCTATCGCCCTCAGCCGGAGTAGATTCACTTTCCGTGGGGTTCGTGTTGATTCCACTAGAGTCTACGTGTATTCCGGCTTCTTTATTTTTCCTACTATTAAAAAAACAACAATTTTTTAGAAAACATCCTTGTTTTAAATGCTGCTTGTAGGGGAAAAGAAACGAATAATGAGAAGAAGGGAGATGGATGATATGTCTAATGCAACAAAGCAAGGAAATAAAATAGTAACAGGCTTAGTAATTGGAAGTGTCATTGGTGTCACGGTTTCTCTTATTGATCCAGCCACAAGAAGAAGAACAATCCAGAAGGTAGAACATGTTAAGGACACAGGCACTCGTTTTGTTCAAAGCTATAAAGAAAATCCTGATGAGTTCAAGAGTAATTGTAAGGATAGAATGAGTATTTCTGCTGATACAATAAAGGAAATTGCGACAGAGACCCAAGGATTGTACAAGCAGATTCAATCTACCTTAAAAGAACGATCAAAGGATTTAAAAGAGATTTCAGATGATTTCAAACAGCTTTATTTTCAAACAATGAACCAGTATAAACGGATTACAAAAAAAATCATCATGACAAAAGATCAAATTATTGAATCATCCGATTTAGAAGAAAAGCCACAGCTTCCTGCTACAGCAGATAGAGAAGTGATGAAAACAGATACGGTACTTTCATAAGGCAACATGGAATAGCGTATATGGGGAAAGGAGCATCTAGATTGTATTGCTAGATGCTCCTTTTAGTCGTTATTTCAATTGCAGTCAACTAGTAAAACAATGGAATAAGGGGGTAAAAAGATAACACATGTGTAAAGCTATAATAAGGAAGGTTGCCGAATTGGAGAAAATTCGATACGATTATTAGGAAGTTTTGAAAGGAGAGAATACATTGGGGAGTTCTATTAATGATAAAAATGAGCAAGTTACTTTTTTAAAGACAAGATTAAATATGTTTATGGATGTACTAGATGCGATTGATCCAGAAGAAGCAGAATTAGAAGATATTGATCGTTTAATTGAAATGATAGACGAAATTGAATCGAAATGTAATGAATTTAAACATAGAGATATGTAATAAAGAGCTGCTTGGGTGAAAAATTCATCCAAGCATTTTTAATAGAGATTTTTGGGATATTTCTGTAAACGATTGCAAATCACTTCTCTAACGAAGGAGAGAAGAGTATAATTTTTAATAGGGAGTTATTTGAATGCAATAATAAAATTTGCAAGGATTCCTTGCATTTTTCAAATGAGGGGGAGAAGCATGTATTTTGAAAATCTTAAGAAGAGCATTTACGATTTAATTGTAGAAACATCGACCAATCTTCCGAAAGATGTACGACGGGCAATTGCGAAAGCTACAGCGTCAGAAAATGCTGGAACGCGTTCTGCGATGAGCTTAGCAACGATTACGCAAAACATTGGTATGGCAGATAAGGAAGTCTCACCTATATGCCAGGATACAGGGTTGCCAACTTTTAAAATTAAGACACCAATTGCTGTCAATCAGCTGGAAATAAAAGCAGCTATATACGAAAGCATGGAGCTTGCCACAAAAAATGGTAAGCTTAGACCGAATTCTGTTGATTCTCTTACAGGGGAGAACAGTGGAAATAATTTAGGGGCAGGTACACCTGTCATTAAGTTTGAACAATGGGAAAAGGATTATATCGATATTCGTTTAATTTTAAAAGGTGGCGGCTGTGAAAATAAAAATATTCAATACAGTCTTCCTAGTGAATTAGAAGGTTTAGGTAGAGCTGGACGCGATTTAGACGGAATCCGTAAATGTATTCTACATTCTATTTATCAGGCACAAGGGCAAGGATGCAGTGCTGGTTTCATTGGTGTGGGAATTGGTGGAGACCGCTCTGCTGGCTATGATTTAGCGAAGGAACAGCTTTTTCGCTCAGTAGATGATACAAACGATATTCCAGAATTAGCAGAACTTGAAGACTATATAATGGAAAATGCCAATAAATTAGGGATAGGTACAATGGGATTTGGCGGGGAAACAACACTTTTAGGCTGTAAAATTGGTGTGATGAACCGGATTCCTGCAAGTTTCTTTGTATCTGTTGCTTATAATTGCTGGGCATTCCGCAGATTAGCGATTTCTGTAAGTCCTGATACAGGTGAAATCAAGGAATGGCAATACCAAGAAGGGGATAAAATTAACTTTAAGGCAGAAGCTGATGAGCAGGATGAAGCAGCTGCTACAGAGGAAGTTATTACACTCCAGGCACCAATCAGTGAAGAGGCTATCCGTCAATTGAAAGTTGGAGACGTAGTTGAAATTACGGGCATGATGTATACAGGCAGAGATGCTATTCATAAGTATTTAAGTACAAATGATGCGCCAATTGATTTAAATGGGCAAATTATATACCATTGTGGACCAGTAATGCTAAAAGATAAGGATGGAAATTGGCAGGTTAAAGCAGCTGGACCGACAACGAGTATTCGAGAAGAGCCTTATCAAGGGGACATCATGAAAAAATTTGGCATACGAGCCGTTATCGGAAAAGGCGGTATGGGGGCAAAAACATTAAAGGCGTTAGAAGAACATGGCGGCGTCTATTTAAATGCCATTGGAGGAGCGGCTCAATACTATGCAGATTGCATCAAGTCAGTAGAAGGGGTAGATCTTATGCAATTTGGCATACCAGAAGCAATGTGGCATTTAAAGGTAGAAGGATTTAAAGCCGTAGTTACTATGGATGCCCATGGCAATTCACTGCATAAAGATATTGAAATGTCTTCCTTAGAAAAATTAGCACAATTTAAAGAGCGTGTATATAAATAAATTTTGAGAAAAACGGCTGTATATTAGCTGTTTTTTCTCTACCATTTCGTTGTTTTTTATTACCAAGAATGAATTCCTCCAGCCTACAGAAAATAACAAAAGGAATGTAAGGCAAAGGAGGAATTTCATTGAAATTGGCCATCAAAACGTTTATTTTCTTTTCTGCTCTTTGTTTCATGTCACTTCCTGTTTTAGCGAATGTATCCAATAAACCGCTAAGCTGGGGATTTAAAAAAGGGGTAAATGAGCAGCCGGCAGAAGCGGGAAAAGAATTAGATGAATTACTTGAAAAATATGGTGCTTACTATAAAGATACAAGCGAAAAGAAGGTACTTTACTTAACCTTTGATAATGGTTATGAAAATGGTTATACAGGTAAGATACTAGATATATTAAAAAAGGAAAAAGTGCCAGCAACCTTTTTTGTAACAGGTCATTATTTGAAAAGTGCTCCTGATCTTGTAAAAAGAATGGCAGCAGAAGGACATATTATTGGCAACCATTCTTACCATCACCCAGATTTTACACAAGTAAGTGATGAAAAGCTAAAACAGGAGCTTGAATCAGTGGTAACAGAGACAGAGGCACTAACAGGGAAAAAAGGGATGACCTATTTACGACCTCCCCGTGGGATTTTTAGTGAGAGAACATTAAAGCTTGCGAAAGAACTTGGCTACACGCAAGTATTCTGGTCCCTTGCTTTTGTGGATTGGAAGACAGATCAGCAAAAAGGCTGGCAATATAGCTATGATAATATTATGAAACAAGTTCATCCGGGCTGTATTTTATTGCTTCATACTGTCTCGAAAGATAATGCAGATGCATTGGAACAAGCAATTAAGGACTTGAAAAAAAGAGGCTATACGTTTAAAAGCTTAGATGATTTAACAATGAAAAGAGAAATGGATGAAGGAATATTCCATTAAATAGTGTTTCCCCGCCCGAATAGAGCTCCCCTCCATTTGGGCTTTTCAATGGATTTGTACACCTCTAATTATGCTATAATAAAAGTAAAATGAGAACAGGTGATGCTATTTGCATACAATTAACATTCCAGGACCATATAATTTTGATTTGGTATTAAGTCGGCTAGCATTGGACCCATTGCATGTCCTGAACAAGGAAGAAAGATGGGTCAAAGTACCAATTCGTATACATAAAAAACCGATTGTAGTGAAAGTACAAGCAACTGGAACAACGGATAACCCAACCTTTCTGGTAGAGCTTGATGAGGTGGACACATCCATACATGAGCTCATTAAGAGAGAAATCTGTAGAATTTTCAGATGGGATGTATCCTTGCAAGCCATTCATGAACATTTTCAAAAAACAAATTTAAAGCAAATTTTTGAAGAGCATTATGGCACGCCAATTGTGTTGGATTTTCACCCATATAATAGTCTTGTGAAATGTATCATTCATCAACAGCTGAACCTTAAATTCGCATTTACTTTAACACAAAGATTTGTTACTACTTTTGGGATTGAAAAAAATGGTGTTTGGTTTTATCCATTGCCTGAAACGGTAGCAAGATTGACCGTGGAAGAATTGCGAGCCCTTTCATTTAGTACGAGAAAAGCAGAGTATATTATAGATCTATCAAAAGAAATTCAGAAAGGTAATTTACATATAGACAGCCTATATGAAAAGTCGGATGAAGAAATTATGGCAGAACTCCTACGTTATCGGGGTATTGGTCAATGGACAATTCAGAATGTATTGCTATTTGGTTTAGGGAGAAATAATCTTTTTCCCCTAGCAGATATCGGTATTCAAAATGCCATCAAGAAACTCTTAAAATTAGAACAAAAACCAACAAAAGAGGAAATGGAGGCAATGCTTCCAAAATGGCATCCATATTTAAGCTATGCTTCCCTTTATTTGTGGAGAAGTATTGAATAGGGAGTGAATTTCCTTTAGTCGTTTAATAATAGTAATTATGGTAAAATATAAGCTAAATAAGCTGATTATTTAAATAGTTTGAAACGAGGAAAGTAAATTGCAGAAGAAAACACAGAAAAAACAAAAGAAGCTTCTTATGGCTTCACGAGCACTATTAGTGATAATTGGTGGAATTATCACAGGGTATGGACTAGAAGCAGTCCTTATTCCAAATGCAGTCTCTGATGGAGGAGTTACAGGTTTAAGTATCGTTGGTTCTCAGTTAACTGGATTTCCCCTCGGGATTTTAATTGGAATATTAAATATTCCCTTTATATTTTTAGGATATAAACAGATAGGGAAAAGTTTTGCTGTATATTCCGTTATCGGCATACTATCTTTAGCTGTCAGTACAAGTTTAATGCATCATGTTCCAACAATAATTGAAGGAGATACCCTTCTGATAACGGTTGTTGGTGGGATTATCATCGGTTTTGGAATGGGTTTAGCCTTACGTAACGGTGGGGCATTAGATGGAATTGATATGTTAGCTGTATTGCTTTCAAGAAAATTACCATTTGGAACAAGTGATTTAATCTTATTTTTAAATATGTTTGTTTTTATTTTCGTGTCTACGGTATTTGGCCTCCAAGGAGCTATTTTATCCGCTATCGCATACTTCATTGCCTCTAAAGTAATCCATATTGTAGAAGAAGGTTTAAGTGGATCAAAGACATTTAAAATTATTACAGAAGAGCCGGAAATAATGGTAGAAACGATTCGTGATCGCTTAGGACGTAGTGCTACCTATACGCTTGCGGAAGGCGGATATTCTAACGAACAATTTAAAGAAATCACCTGTGTAGTCAGCCGCATGGAAGAAAGAAAAATGAAGGAAATAATACATGAATTAGATCCTAAAGCGTTTGTCGCTATTTACGATGTTTCAGAAGTAAAGGGCGGAAACTTTAAAAAACGGGATATTCATTAATAGAAAAGGAAAGCTAGTTGTGAAAAAAACTCGGCTTTCCTTTTTTGCGTTTTTAATTAAAACACATTCGCTTTTATATGAACTAGCTTATAATTTTAATGATGGTCCAAAGAATTCATAATGAATATGCGCATCATCGATACCATTGTCTTTCAAGCCTTTTACTACTGTCTGTAAAAATGGAACTGGTCCACAAACATAGTAATCCCCTTCTGCAACGATTGCACTTTCTTTTAGCCATTCTGAGTCAATGTAGCCAGCCTTCTTAAAGAAAGGATTTAATTTATCCTTCTCTGTTGGATTTTCGTAAATATAAGAAAGCTGGAAGTTAGTGATTCTATCTTTTATACTGATTAACTCCTCATTAAATGCTTGGATAGCGCCGTTTCTTGCAGAATGGATAAAGTTTACCTTTCTATTTGGCTGCTCTTCGGCAATTGTTGCTACCATACTCATAAATGGTGTAATACCAACACCACCACTGATAAAAACAATAGGGCTTTCTTCTTTTATTAGCGTAAAATCGCCAGCAGGTACAGTAACTTCTAACGTATCATCTACATTTATATCACTATGTAGATAATTAGATACTTTTCCATCCGGATTTTCTACTGACGCTTCTTTTTTGACAGAGATTCGGAAATATTCTTTATTACTTGCACTTGATAAGCTATATTGGCGATTAAATAAGAATTTCTCTCCAGGAATTGATAAACGGATTGTAATATATTGACCTGCTTCATAGGCTGGTAAAGAGCTTCCGTCTGCTGGAGCTAGGTAAAAGGAAGTAATCACATCACTTTCTTTTACCTTTTTGATAATTTTAAATTCCTTATAATCAGACCAACCACCACTTTTAGTAGCACTTTCTTCATACATTTGTTTTTCAATATCAATAAATACTTGTGCAATTGCACCATATGCATCAGCCCAAGCTTGGATAATCTCATCAGTAGCAGCATCCCCTAGAACTTCCTTGATTGCTTTTAATAGAAATTCACCAACAATTGGATAATGCTCTGCTTTAATCATTAAACTGCGGTGTTTGTGGGCGATTTGTTTGACAACTGGTATAATGGTCTCGAGTCGATCAATATTTTGTGCTGCTGCTAATACGGTATTAGCGAGAGCGGTTTGTTGACGTCCCTTTGCTTGATTAGCATGGTTGAAAATATTCAGAAGTTCAGGATGAGCCGAAAACATATTTTTGTAGAAAACAGTAGTTATTTGTGTACCATGGACTTGTAATACTGGTACAGTAGATTTAATAATCTCCATTGTTTTTTGTGATAGCATTTTTATAACCTTCTTTTAAAGTAATATTTTAAATACATCTTTTATGATAAAAGTCTGTCAACATAAAAGCAAGATTTTAAATACATCTTTTTCACTGTTTTTAACATGTTTAACAAAATGTTCACATTTTCACTATCAAAACCGTAAAAATAACAAAAGTCCTGCGGTAATATGTCAAGTACCAAAATCTAAGGAATTGGAAATTGTAAGCCAACCAATACCTAAAAAAGACAATACTTAAGAAACCCAGTAAGATATTAAACCATTTACTGGAAAATATTGA
>NZ_CATNHG010000083.1:0-50495 GCF_950097965.1 Bacillus sp. T2.9-1 | reverse complement strand
TCTGTTGTAAACTGATTCATAGGGAAGACCTCTTTTCTAGGATTGGTTGTGGTGACTTAATTCTACCAAGAGAAGGTCTTCCTTTTTACATGGAAATTTTCATTTACACAAAATATTTTATACTCTCGTTCAATTAGTAAACCTGCCTTATTAATATTATTTAATGTTCTTCGGTTAATATTCGCTCCCCACATGCTAACCGTAATAGGATTTAATAGATCCATCATTTTTCCTACTACTTCATTCTCACTTCTCATATGTTCTAACAGAATAATTTCCCCATCCGGTTTACAGACTCTGCCCATTTCTTTAAGTCCTTTTACAGGGTCAGGCACAGAACAATAAACACAAGTGGCTACGACATAATCAAAAGTATTGTCTGGAAATTCCATTTGCTGCGCATCCATTTCCGGTAGAGATATTTGATAGGGTAGAGTTAGAGTCTGTGCCTTTTTCCTTGCATGCTTTAACATACCTGGACTAAAATCTATACCTGTCAAATAAATGTCGGTAGGATAAAACGGAAGATTCGCACCGGTACCTACCCCTACTTCTAAAACATTTCCTTTTACATTTTTGAGCACATCTTTTCTCCAGCTCTCCTTTATCATTTTATCCATGGAATCGTATATCCTTGATACCCGATTGTAACGATTCTTGATCTTTTCAGTTAATCTCTTTTCCACGTTAAATCTCTCCCAAAAATATATTGGATTAAATTAGCTTATCAAATATAAAACACTGAAAATAGTGAGTGAACATACAATAGTATTAAATCTAACGGCATTTGGCCTTACCTTACTTCTTTGGTAATTGTACTTCTACAGTTGTACCAACATTTGATTGACTCTCTATCTTTATTTTTCCTTGATGCGCTTCTACAAAAGCCTTTACAATCGACAACCCAATTCCAACTCCACCTGTTTTTCGATCGCGTGATTTATCACCTCGATAGAACCTTTCAAATAGAAATGGAAGATCATCTTCACTAATTCCTTCACCTTCATCTTTTACTATGAAAGAAATTTGATCATTTTTTTCTTCTATATAAACAGAAACTCTTTTCCCTGGCGGTGTATATTGCAGGGCATTATTAACGATATTGGTTAAAATTTGAATAACTTTATCACGATCACCACTAAACCAATGTTGTTCTTCGGTATTTTGTACTTCTAAATCAACTCCTTTTTTCATAAACAATGGATTGAATTGCTCTTTTATGAAGGACAATAGTTTGCCGGTTTCGAGCCTTGTTTTATCTAATCTAATCTGAGGATTTTCAGCTGCAATTAATTTTTCTAGTTCATTTACTAGCCTAACCAGGCGCATTAGTTCTTCATGACATTGCTCTAATCTCTTTGAATCTGGTTCCCATATCCCATCTTGAAAAGCTTCAATATGACTCCTTAGCGTTGCAAGTGGTGTCCTAAGTTCATGAGCAAAATTAGCTGTAAACTCCTTTCGTAGCGTTTCTTCTTTTGCTAAGGATTCTGCAAGCTGATTAAACGACTCTCCTAAAGGTCTCATTTCATCCGTTAATTCTTTAACCTGAATTCTTGTTCTCCATTGATGATTACGTAACTCTGCAATCGCATTTATTAACTTTTTAAAACCTGACGTTAAACGATTTGAAAATAATAAACTAAATAAAATCGATAAAATAACAGTAACCAATACAGCAATGAGAATATTTCTTTTTATTGATTTCAAAAAGATAAAATCCTCACCCATTAATTGTTCTGGGTAAAACACGGTCAAATTCCCGATGACTTCATTATTATTTTTTAATTGGTATGAAGTTGACTGATAGTCATTAGGGTCTATTGAGGATTGCGTCCCATTCATCATTCCCATCATTGAGCGCAAAGATGTTGAATCAATTAATATTTCACCGTTACTATCATAAAGTTTAAAGTATAAGTTCTCTGTCATTGCCTGCTGATGTAGCATATTATTTAATTCTTCGTTTGTTAACTCACCCGTCTCATCATATTGTTGAAGTACTTCCTTTTTAATCGTCTCGATACGTTCTTCTCTATTTTTTTGGAGATAATCAGTAAATTGATTTTCTACGCCAAAAAAGATAGTGAAACTAGTGATAAAAACGCCACTTAAAGAGACCACTAAAAGATATAACAATATCCTTGTCCTAAGTGTTAGATTCATCCTTTTCTCCTCCAAACTTATACCCCATTCCAAATACAGTAATGATAAACTCAGGGTGGCGAGTATCAGTTTCCATTTTTTTGCGCAAGTTTTTTATATGTGTATCAATATTTCTTTCGTATCCCTCGAAATAAGCGCCGTCTTCTTGTAACTTTTCTAATAAATCAGCCCTACTGTACACTCTCCCTGGATAGCTTGCCATCGTAATTAAAATCCTATATTCATTTGGAGTAAGAGCAAGAATCTCATCATTCAGCCTTACTTCCTTTTTAACATGATCAATCTTAAGTTTATGATGGTTAAAACTCATTTGGTTATCGTTTACCATCTGCTGTGTTCTTCTTAATAAAGCTTTTACTCTCACAACCACTTCTCTTGGACTAAATGGTTTTGTCACATAGTCATCTGCACCAATGACAATCCCATTAATTAAATCATCTTCAGCAGACTTAGCGGTAAGCATGATAATCGGTACATTACTATCCTTTCTTACCAACCTACATATCTCCTCACCGGAAATATCCGGTAACATCAAATCTAATATGATAAGATCCGGACTCTGTTCTTTTACCTTTTTTAAAGCGTCAATTCCATTTGAAGCGAAAAGAACTTCCCATCCTTCTTTTTCAAAATAAGCTTCTAATACTTCTAGTATTACTTTTTCATCATCAACCACAAGAATTTTCGTCATAAAAATCACCTCTTATATGCATAATAGCATCTTCTTTATTAAAAAAAATAATCTCCATAACTTCCACATAACTTTATCATATGAATTGATTACAAAGTTTTTATAATGAAAAGGAAACTGCTTGTCATTATAAATTATTGTTTTTTGATTACTCCCTTACCGATTGGTATACTTGATCCATAGTTAGGAGGTGTTGTACCAATGAGTGATTTAACTGTAACAGTATATACACGCCCCACCTGAACAGATTGTCAAGCATTGAAAGAGTTTCTTTCATCTCAACATATTCATTATACCGATATCGACTTAACTCAAAACCTTGAAAAGGAAGAGGAGTTAAAGAAAAAAACAGGAAGCAAAATTGTACCAGGAATTATTATTAGTAAGCCTAGATTTTGGGGATTCTCAAAAAAAGAAAAATATTTTATCGGATTCGAACAAAATGAATCAGAAATAAGAAAAATTTTAAATGTTTAGTGGTGAATGGCAAGATAATGAGGATTTTGACCCTTATGACAACAAAGTTATTTTCAGTCCGTGCTTATTACAAAAAGCAGGAGACACCTCCCATTAAAAGTTTGGTGTCTCCTGCTTTTTGACCTAATATTTTTTTTCTTCAACTAACAGCTTTCTTAATTGAAATTATAAGACGTTCTTCAATTTCTTCTGCAATATCATATAAATCTTTATTCTCCGTAAGACCAATAAGTAAACTAGGTTTTGGCATTCCAACTTTTGTTTTTCCATTCTCTTCATAAACCACAATTTTACAAGGTAAAAAGTATCCTACCAGTTTATTAACATTTAGCACTCGGTTCGCCTCTTGAGGATTACATACTTCTAATACTCTATAGGGGGTATTAAAGTCCATCCCTTTCTCTTGTAATTTTGCAGTAAGATCAAAGTCCCAAAGAACACCAAATTTATCTTCCATAAGAGTGTCCTTAAGTCTGTTAACAACTTCATTTATTCCCTTAGAGGTCTCTACAGTAAACTCAAATGACATTGATAGGCCCTCCTCACTCTCGCTTTTAAAGAGCTTTTCTTTTATCATCTATATTATTTGGTTAAATTAGTTGAGCTTTCCCAGCACAGCACCTTTGAGACTTAAAGATATAACAACTTTACAAGACAATAAAAAGGAGCTAATTCCAATAAGGTTTAGCTCCTTTTTATGTGATTTTAAGAAGCCATATTTCTACAAGCTTCTGCACACTCACGACAAATCTTAGCACATTCTTGGCAGTGAGCATCTTGAAACTTTTCGCATTCAGAAGCGCATGCCTCACAAATATCAGCGCAAAGCTGACAATGTTGTTTAGAGAATGAGCTATTTCTGGCCATATATGCTACTGCCTGAAAACAAATCTCTGCACAATCGTTTAACATTTGAAGACATGTTATTCTAGCTTGTACATCTTGTTCTTGTAAACAAGCTGTTGTACATTCCTCACAAGCCCTTGCACATTTTACACATAACTCAATACAGTTGTCCATGTTAGTTGGTGACGCTGATAATACTCCCATCCTAAAACCTCCAATTATGTTTAGTCAAAGTTATTATCTTGTTTTTTTTAGTTATTTATACAAATAAATACTTCTACCTCATATAGAAATTAAAATAAAGATTATTTATATTCTTCTTGTATTTGGATATCTTAAGAATGCACTGGCCTTTTATCAATGATAAATAAATTACAGCATTTATTTTAATACTTTGAACACACTCTAAATATCCATTCCCGCTTCTTTTGGAAAGGAGAATTAAATGATAAATTTGAGTTCCATTGAAAAGCCTATGATTGTCCTTTTGCTAGGTGTATTATTATCTCACTTAGGAACATATATGGTCATTCCCATTTTACCTATTATGTTAAATGATTCAATTGGATTAAGCTTTTCAACAGTTGGTTTCGTGTTGGCAGCATACGCTATATCATTCCAATTTGGGAGTTTATTTGGCGGTTTTTTAGCTGACAGAATTGGGCGTCGCACTATTATTGGATTAGGTGCTCTGATAGGTGGCATTGGTTTTATTGGATTAGGTATTTTCCCATCATATATTCCTGTTTTGATTTCTACTGTTATTGCAGGTTTTGGTAATGGGCTAAATGCTCCTTCTACAAAAGCAGCCATAGCTGCCCTTGCTTCAAAAGGAAATGAAACAACAGCTTTTTCACTTAGAGGAATATCCGCTAATATTGGAACAGCTGTTGCTGGTCTGATAGTTTTTTTTCTAGTAAGTGGCTCCCCAACTATCATCTTTTGGATTGCAGGAATAATCTACGGTATCATTGCTATTAAAAGTTGGTTTTTGCTGCCAAAAAAATGTGGCGATGCTCCGTGCCCAGTTATCCCGTCAGGTGCTTACAAGGAAGTATTTAAGCATAAACCTTTTGTTATTTTTGGGATTTTGAGCATCTTCATATGGGCACTTTATGCCCAATTATCAATTGCATTACCGTTACGAGCAACAGAGATTTTAGCACAACCTAGCAATGTTGCTCTCATATGGACAATAAAAAGTGTTACAGTCATCCTACTCCAAACATGGATTACGAAAAAAATCATTAGCCGCATCCACCCCTTTGTAACTCTGTCGATTGGTTTACTATTAATTGGGATTGGTGTAGGCTCGTTGTTTTGGGCTAACTCCTTTTATCACCTGATTATAAGTGGAACAATCTTTGTTATGGGAGAAATGCTGATATTACCAACTATGGATAGTACGATATCTCAACTCTCTAAAGCTGGCTTAATTGGTTTATTTTTTGGCCTTGCAAACGTACTATCTGGGTTAGGTGAAGCTGCTGGCAATTTTGTAGGAGGACGACTACTTGAAATCGGACAAGACATACAATACTTACCATGGCTTATTTATGGGGTAACGGGAGTATTATTATTTTTTATCACACTTGGTTTGATGAAGTATAAAACACTACAATCATCACTAACTGAAGCAGCACAAAAAGAGACGCGGCCTAAACAAGCTCCACATGTCAACCCTGGTCCAAATAATCACTTAAATCACCCATATCATGATTGGGTAGAGGATATTTTTTTTCGTAAAAGAAAGAGTACTTAATTTTAGAGGAGGTACTTGTCAATGGAAATACATCACAATCATCATGACTCAACACTGCATCATAGTCCTACTGTAGAAAAAAGCGATATTGACGTTTCTGTTTCTTTCGATAATGGCTTATTCAATATTCATCTTGATGACTCAGAAGGAAATGCACCAATATTAATGGAAAGCCACGGAAAGTTTATGCATTTGATAATCATTAGCGATGATTTTCAAGAATTCTACCACGTTCATCCAACGAAAGTGGATGAATCTAATTTTAATGCAGAAATATCACTAAATGAAAATAAAGGCTATAAAGCATTTGTCGATATATCAGTAAAAGATAAAAATTATTTGATTAAACCCCTGACTGTTTCTACCATTGACACCCACCAATTGGTAACCTTAGAACTTGACAAAAATCGTACAAAGAAAATTAATGGGAAGAGCATCGAATTGAAACACAGTGATTTTATAACCGGTAAAAAAGTTGATTTAGAATTTTTATTTCAAGAAGGCATAGTACCAGATCCTTACTTAGGTGCTTTAGGTCATGTTGTTATCATTGATAAAAACATTCAGCAGTTTATCCATGTTCATCCAAAATCGGAACACGAAACAATATTTGAAACTCAGTTCGATAAGGCAGGGATATACAAATTATGGGGAGAGTTTAAATTTGGAGACAGTATAATAACATTCCCTTTTGTGTTCGAGGTTAAAGGTAATACTAATTATCATTAAAGATATAAACCAGAAGGGCTTAATATCAAATCTCTTCTGGTTTTATTTATTATATATGAATGAACTTGATAACTTCATTAACTATTCAATTTCACATTCAACTTCTGTTCCATCCAGCAAAGTCACAATAATTTTTTTTCCTTTAAACACCGTCATCTTTTCAACTAGCTTAAAGTATAAATCTATATCAAACTCTGTTATTGTTAAACCTTTCTTAAAAAGTTCAATAAACTGTTCTGTTTTATATTTTTTTAGAAGCTCGTCGCTACCTTGCTGTCTCCACTTATTTATAAAGTGATCTTTATTTTCTAGTATGGCGTTAAATACATTTATAAAGGCTTGGTATAAAGTTCTATCATCTATATGCTTATTCTCACAGCTCTTTTCACCTTTAATGGTGTATTTTTTGTTGCATCTCCATATTTTTCTTCGAAGGCTTTCGTTTGTAGAGTTCCAAACCTTTCTGCCAAATGGGCTACCGCAATGGCCACATAAAACTCTTCCTGCAAAAGGATTATCAATCGTCGCATAATCGACTTTTACAATCCCGTGTTTCTCTGCAAAGGATCGCCTTCTCTCCATTTCTAGCTGAACCGCTTCCCACATTTCCTTGTCAATGATCGTGGGGTGATTGTCTTCCACATAATATCGTGGAACTTGACCGGTGTTCTCAACTCTTTTCTTGGTTAAATAGTCAACTGTGTAGGTTTTTTGAAGAAGGGCGTCGCCTTTATACTTTTCATTACTCAACATCTTTCTGATACTGCCTTCATACCATTTGGCTGTTCCGTTCCAGTTTGGAACACGCTCTTCCTCAAGCTCTCTAGCAATTCGATTGGGCCCTTTCCCATCAAGGTAGTCTTTAAATATCCTTCTAACAATCTTGGCTTGTGGCTCGTTAATGATCAAATTGCCATCTTCATCTTTGTCATACCCTAGAAATTTTGTATGGTTGATGGCGACTTTTCCCTGCTCAAATCGTCGCCTGATTCCCCAGGTAGAGTTCTCCGAAATAGATCTACTCTCGTCTTGGGCTAGGCTGGAAAGGATACTTAATAATACTTCACCCTTCGCTTCTAATGTGTTTATGTTCTCTTTCTCGAAAATAACGCCAATTCCTAAATCCTTTAACTGCCTCACGAAATTCAAACAGTCTAAAGTATTTCTTGCAAATCGTGATATAGATTTTGTGATGATCATGTCTATCTTTCGAGCCTTGCAATCTTCAATCATTTTGTTGAACTGCTCGCGCTTTTTCGTATTGGTTCCTGAAATCCCTTCATCTGCATAAATTCCTGCCATTTCATAATCAGGGTGGTTTGAAATGTAGGTTGTATAATAATCAACTTGTGCCTCATAACTTGATAACTGTTCTAATTGGTCGGTTGACACTCGGCAGTAGGCTGCCATTTTCTTTTTCTGGGGTTCGAACTGTTCTGAACTGATCTGGATGTTTGTGCTTGCTGGTATAACGGTAATGTTTTTTGCCATTCCTCAAGACCTCCTGTACAAGCGTTTCTTCTTTTATATTGAGCTCTCCAACAACTTCATCGTCAATCTTTGTTCCTAGACAGGCTTTTTTTCCATTCTTAATGTAGTTGCTGCATTGCCAGACTACTTTTTTGCATGGAAGTTTGCTGTTCCAAGTCCTGCGTTTCAAAGTTGCCCCACACTTTCCACATAAAAGCATTCCTGTTAGCGGATATCTATTTTGATACTTGCTTTTATCCCCTGTATTCCCCTTGGCTTTTGCTCGGGCTTTCATTTCTGTTTGAACCCTATCCCATGTTTCATTTGAAATAATCGGTGGGTGATTCTTTTCGATATAATAACTTTCAACTTTTCCATTATTTCTGACGGTGCCTTGCTTTAAATGATCGGGTGTATAATATTTCTGGAGAATGGCATCCCCCTTGTACTTTTCATTTTTTAGTATGTTTAAGATTGTACTCTCTTGCCAAATCCCCCCAGCAACAGTTGGTATCCCTTCTGCATTTAATTCCTTGGCAATCGTGAATGCTCCTTTGCCCTCCAAGTATTGATCAAATATCCGTTTGATAATTTCTGCTTCATCCTCATTAATAACTAAATTCCTTTGTTCATCTTTGTCGTAGCCGAGAAACCGATTTGTGTTTATCATCAGTTCGCCTCGTTCAAACTTCTTTTTTATTCTCCATTTCACATTTTCACTAATGTTCTTGCTTTCTTCTTGGGCAAAAGATGAGAGGACGGTAAGCATTAACTCTCCGTCCCCTGATAATGTATTGATATTCTCTTTTTCAAATCGCACTTCAACGCCTAGGTCTTTGAGTTCCCTGACCCTTTGAAGAACCACTGTTGTGTTTCTTGCAAATCTTGAAATGGATTTTGTGATGATTAAATCAATCCCACCTTGTTTTGCGAGTTCTATCATCTTTTTGAATTCTGGGCGTTTGTCAGTAGTCCCGCTAATACCTCGATCTGCAAACACTCCCACAAATTCAAACTCCGGGTTTGTTCCAATCAATCTTTCATAATAATTAATCTGGTTTTCTAAAGATTCACCTTGCTTTTCATGATCAGTTGATACCCTAGCATAAGCACATACTTTTTTCTTTGTATCTTTCACAATGGTTGGTTCTATAATTCTAACTCGCAATGAAGGCCCTCCTTTCTATCAATTTGGTACTACCATATATCACTCTAAAGGCCTTAAAAATCAAGTTAATAGAACCATTATTCGAATTTAATAAAGCCATCAAATCCCGCTGCTTTTAGCTTTTTAAGTATCGCCTCTGCATTGTTTTTCTTAGAAAAGGCGCCCACCTGTACTCGATAATACTTATTTGCCTTTGACGGTTTTTCTGTTTTAGTAGATGAATTAATTAGCGTTAGCGCATCCTTATCAATCCAACTCATGATTCCAGTAGATTCTTTGCCATTGTTTTTACCTATGGTTTTTCCTAGTAGAACACAAGTCTTTCCACCTCTAATGACTGGTTTTCCATTTGAAACAATCTGGGTCACTTTGTGATATGGACCTGTTTTTACCCAAGATGGAATGGTTGCTCCACCGGGGTAATACTTAGTTGTTGATGATTTTACTTCCACTACATCACCAACCTTAATGCTAGACGATGTTTCCGGATCAGTATTTGACTCATTTAATGCTGACTTAACCGCTGCACGAAAAGTATTCATATTCTCACCATGCTTAGGGAACCAATGCATGATATCCGAATGGTTACTCGCAATCCCCTTCTCGTGTCCTTCTGAATGACAAATGATATCTCGTTCAGTGAGATCATAGGTTTTACACAATTGAACACAAAGTTGAACCGCATTTTGCCATGCTTTTCTAAAGTAGCTCTCATTCTTTTTGACGTCATAGCCAACCATCGCGGATCCTTTACCATAAGAAAATCCACCTGGTTCACAAATTTCAATTCCGATATGCGTGTTGTTTGCCCTGCCGCCAGAGTGCCATCCCCGGTGATTCCAGGGTAGGTACTGCCAAACTTCTTTATCATCAACAAAGGCATGAACTGCAACTTGCCTACTCGTTTCGCCCGCTTGGTATGATTTATTCCATCGACTAAACCAACCCGCAGCCATAACACCAGGGGTTGCTGTGGAATGAATCATAATCCCTTGAGGTGAAATCTTCCTTCCCGCTTTATAACAATCATTTTTGGTCATAAATCTAGTATTTAGTTTCATCCCTTATCCCCTCCCTTTTTCCCTTTCAGCTGGGCCAATATATCTTTGAGTTTTTCAGGAATAGGTAACCCAATTCTTGAGGCATTTTCGATAATGCTGATCCCCTCATTTGAAAGATAAAAAAAGATAACCGCTGTGCGTATAGCACTACCGTCACCAATAATTTTGCTATCTATAATATGAGCCACTCCAACTAGGAAAAAAATCAACACCTTCTTAAAAATTCCTTTTGCTCCAATTTCACTAGAAAGATGTTTTTCTATAATCGCACTCATAATACCGGTAATATAATCAATCACTACAAATGCTATAAGTGCATACAAAAATCCATCAAAACCACCAAGAGCCCACCCAAACCAACCACCTACTGTAACAACTACAACTTGCATATATGTCCACAACTCTTTCATTCTCAAATTCCCTCCCGACTTTTAAGTAAAATAAAAAAGAACACATCCCAAATTAAAGGTAATGTGCTCAATAAAACATTCATTTTTTATATGAATAAAAGATGTTCTCTCATTTGCCAAATACACTTACCCAGCACAACAAGATAATTTCGATACGTCTTTATCAAACGTTAGTGCTGCTAATTTTAATCCTTCTGCCATCGTTAAATAAGGGGCAAGGCTCTCTTTTAAATCTTCAACTGTCAACCCAAATTTAACAGCTAGTGTTGCTGCATAGATGACATCCCCAGCATTTTCAGAAACGATATGAACGCCGAGTACTTTCAACGTTTTTGCGTCAGCAACAAGCTTAAAAACTCCCGTTGTTTCCCTGTTCACAATGGCTCTTGGAACGGCATCTAAAGGCAATACAGATGTTTTAACTTCATAGCCCTTTTCCTTTGCTTGCGCTTCTGTTAAACCGACTGTAGCAATAGAAGGGTTCGTAAAAGTAACACCTGGTACTACAGATAAATCTAGCTTTTTATTTAATCCGCCAATTGCATGATCTGCAACAATTCCACCTTCATAAGCTGCAACATAAACAAATTGAGGGCCTAAGGTTACATCTCCTGCTGCATAAATCTTTTCATTACTAGTCTGAGCAAATTCATTTATTAGGACTTCTTTCCGTTTACCTACTTCAACACCGGCGTCTTTCAAATTTAGCGACTCTGTATTTGGCTTTCTACCAGTAGCAATAAGTAACTGTTCAGACTCAATCACTTTTTTCTTTCCAGCGACCGTGACATGGACCTTCTTAATATCTCCTTCTTGTTCCACATGATCAAAAGTTGCTCCTTTTACAAGGTTAATCCCCTGCTCTAATAATGCTTTTTCTACTTCTTCTGAAATCTCGGGGTCGTATTCTTTTAAAAGACGCTCGCTTCTTTGCATCAGCGTCACTTCCGAACCTAAGTTGTGAAACAATTGCCCAAGTTCCATTCCAATATATCCAGATCCAATAACCGTTAACCGCTTAGGAACTTTCTTTAATTCAAGTAATGTGGTGCTTGTTAAATAGTCCACCTGTTCAAGACCTGAAATTGGCGGTAACGATGGAGATGCTCCCGTTGCTATTAAAAAGCGTTTTGCTGATAACTTTTGACCATTCACTTCAAGCGTATTTTCATCAACAAACTTCGCTTCACCCTCAATTAAATCAAACCCGTATTCATCGATTAAATCTACATATTTTTGATTCCTCAGCTCACTAACCAATTCATTCTTTTGTTTAATTAAAGGAGCTAATTCCACTTCTCCTGCAGATGTTTGCAGTCCTGTAAATGGGTTAACTTTTGCCACGTGGTTGATTTCCCCTGCTCGAAGGAGGGTTTTTGATGGAACACAACCGATATTTACACATGTTCCTCCAACTGTGCCTCGTTCAACCATTCCAACTCTGGCCCCGTATTCGATTGCTTTAATTGCAGCAGAAAAAGCCGCTCCTCCTGAACCAATGATTAGTAAGTCGTAATCTCCTTCAATCCCTAATCTTACCTCTTCTTGCGATGAAACTTCCTTTATTTCTCCAGGCTGATATTTTGCTTCATCAACTGCCTTTTTAGCTGTTTCAACATCGACGTTGTCCGGAAGCTCAAATACAGCTTCACCTCGGCGGAAATTTACCTCAATGTTTTTAGCACCTGCATTTTCTAAAGCAACGGAAACATGTTCTTCACACCCTGTACAAGTCATTCCTTCAATGTTTAATTTGAATTTTTTCACGTCTTAGCCTCCTCCTGTTTTATTTTTCCTCGCTTCTTATTTCATAACCTAAATCTATGATGACTTTTTTCACTTCTTCTAAACTAATTTTAGATGGATCATAAGTAAGTGTTGTTTTTCCTGTTCCTTCAACCTCAATATGTTGAACACCCTCTTTATTAGAAACGGTGGACCTCACCGTAAAAGCACAGGATGCTCAGGTAAAACCATCTATATGAAATGAGACCGTTTCAAGGGATTCTGATTGGGCTTCTTCCAATGTAACATTGCTGTCATTAGTCGTATTTCCACAGCCCGAAATGATTAAAACCCATCCAATAATGAATACATAGATAACTGGTTTCATTGTGCCCTAAACCCCCTGACTAAATAATGTATAGAGAAGTAAAACTCCAGAAATAACGGTACTTATCCATAACAACTTTTCTGTTTTCTTTGATCGTTTATTTTGTTTCCATACAAGTATGTGAGCGACAGCTAGCATCATTATTGTGATTATAATAAACCACATTCTATAAGGCGCAAAAGCTACCGCAAGTGTTCCAGCTAAACCACTTAGACCAAGTGGTATTAAAATCGCTAAGCCAATTCAACAAAAACTTGCTAAAAAGGCTGTAAACATAGAAGCAACTGCAACAAATCTCCCTTTCATCCTTACGTCTCCTTTTTTGATTGTTCAAATTTTGAATAAGAATAATAAATTAACCCAAGAAATACAACTAACACTGGGATTAATATATAATCTAGGTACCCTGTCATAGCCCCAAGTCCAACAGCACCTAGTAAAATGACCAATATAGGTGTTGCGCAACATAAAAGCACAATGAGCGTTCCAACTATACCCGCGAAAAAGGTCTTTTTATGTTTCACTTTCATCACTTTCCCTTTTTCCATCTATTAGTACTTCAATAATGGGACATGCATGTAATTCTTTTTCATCAGGACAACACTTTTTTAAATTCTTTAACATCTCTTCTATTCGTTTTAAATCTTCAATTTGTCTTTTTACTTCTATCTCTTTTTTTGAAACAAATTCAAACATATCTCGGCAACGCACTTCATCTTTATCTACAACACCTAGTAGTTTATAAACTTCATTTAATGAGAAACCAAGATCTTGCATTCGTTTAATAAACCCTACTCGTTTCACTTCATCTTCTGAATAAATCCGGTAACCAGCATTTGTTCGAGTGGATTCTTGTAATAAATCTTTCCGTTCATAATATCGAATGGTTTCTTTATTTACACCACATTTCTTTGCAAATTCACCTATCTGGTAGCTCATCTCATTCACCTCACTTAAGATTATAAACCGTGTACCATAGTACACAGTCAAGTACCAGTGTGAACTTTTTCTTTTAAATTTAATACTGCGCATAATAAACATATCCACTGGCCTTCACATAAAAACCATCCCCAGGAACATAAATAGCACCACCAAAGGTATCATATGTGGATGTAGTAAATCCCGGTTGTTCCACGCCTTCCCATGTCAATCCATCAACTGATACATAAAGCATACTTTCTTTAAAGATTGCATATTTTCCCCAATCCGCCATCCAGATGATATTCTGCGGATTAGCAATGTTATTATTGGCTAAGTCACCAACATGAGAGAGATTCGTTTCAGTAATCTCGGTAGCACTGTCATTCATCACACACAGTTTTACGTCATAGATCCCATTCACATAACGGTACTTCATTACAAACAACTTGTCATTAACAGACCGGATAAACATATAGGATGTTTCATTTAAGTCTTCAGGAATGGTTGTGTTCCATGAACCTGGAGTTGCTGAACTAGCAATGGCAATTGACTTGTCCCCACCTACTATCCCGACAAAGTTTCCTTTGTGAGTAGTCATGTATTTAAAGAATGGAACCGAAGAACCATCAGAACCGACTAAAGTCCAGGCTGTTCGTTCTAATAGAGAATCAAAACTATAGTACAAAGGAGACTTGTAATACCACCAACTAACAACCCCTGAACCTCTATCCATATCATAAGCACCCGTTGTCATCGCATTTTGGGCATTTTGACAGTAACCACTATTGTTCCAAGTAATACCGTCAAAAGAAGAGATGATGTTGGCATATCCGGTTATCTTGGCTATGAATACACCACCACCCGAATAAAGGATTTCAGGTTCACCATAGTTCCACCAAGATACATCTGACAATGTCCATTGACGAGTCGTCTTATTGTAATAGGACATGTACGGTGTTTTTGCATGATAAACAGCAATCTGTGCATTTCCGTTATCATAAACATTTATTTGCTTTTCACTATTATATTGAGTGTAGCCAAAGCTACTATACGTTTTCTTTGTCCAATTCAAGGTGGGAATAGGAAGAACGAGGCCACCCCTGCCACCAAAGGCAGTCCAGATGGCTAATGTATTATTAAAATTTCGATCGTAGCTCACCCTTACCCCACCACCTTATCAATTGCCGTAATTCTTCCACTGCTATCTGTCGTGTAATTATAGCTTGCTGTCTCTCCATCTACATAGGTGACATCAAATTTTGCAGCATCTACCGTTAATGTAGAAACTTCCTTTAATAACAATTCTGAGAAAATGTCTTCTAAAGTAATACTTGTAATCCGTCCACTGGTGTCAGTGGTGTAGCTGTATTGTGCATGATACTGTTGTGTATCGCCCTTTTCTACTTCATAAGTTACGTTAATAAAACTAGTATCTATTGAAAGGCTTTTAACAATCGTATAGGAAACTCCTAAATCATTTACTTGAATCTGAAGGCCATCAACTGAACTACCGACCTGTGTTATAGATGTTTCAACTGAATTCATTGAACTTTTAATTTGATAAAATGTATCAGAAATACTTGGCCGGTAACGTCCCACTTCTACTCGAACGTCATAGCGATAGAAAGGGTTATATTCCAAAGATATAATTCTAGTCTGCACATCAATTCCAAGTGGCCTAAACACAATGTGCACATTATCTCCAACTGATAGGCTTAAGAGTTTAAAGAAGGAAATATGATATGAAGATGCATTTTCCCTTGAATCATGGGAAACCGAAACATCTGTAACGTTTTTGGTGTCCATTACCAACTTGTATTCACTGCTTCCACGATGACTTTTAATGTTAATTTGATAACCATCGTACTCGATTTCTCCACCCAAGATGGCTATGTACTGCATAAGAGCAGACCTTCTTGTCACCTCTTGGTTGATCTTCATGGTACAACTTTCGGTAAACTCTACAATCCCAGCTGAAAAAGGAGTTCCTGATAATAGCTGGGTCAAACCAGCAGCCGGATCTCCTGTAAAATCAAACGTATCAATTTTATAAATATCATCATTTAAGATGTACGATACATGCTCACAAGTTACCGAACAAACCGGTAGACTTCCTTGCAGTGACTTTGTTATTTGTACGATTTCAAAATACTGATCATTTATTTTGGCTAACTGTTTCGTCTTTAAAGCGAGGGCAGATTTGGCAAGCACCGTAAACGATAGTGTAAATTCCCCCTCAATTGTTTCTCGCAAATTGGCGGACATCACTTTTCGAATGGTCTGTATTAACGTGTTTCCTGCAAAAACTTCTATCATGACCCCGCAACTCCTAAATTCCTCACCGTTACAGTATTTTGATTCCACTGTAGCTGAGCTATAATCCGAGTTAAAACTGTTCCATCAATGGTAAGTGGAATCGTAACATCTAATAAAGAGCCATTAGCTCCATTAGCTGAGGCATTGATTTGACTGTTTAAATCCATGTCAAAATCGGTTGGAATAGCTCCTTCCATATCTTTTTCCACACCTCTCATGGCATCGGTGAAACCAACACCAATTCCAGCACCCATGTTTTCACCGATTCCAGCAAATACTTTTGAAGGAGAGTGAATGCCAAGAACACCCTTTACATTGCTCACAATTCCACCAACAAAGTTACTCACTTTATCTCTTATCCACCCAATCATTGAAGAAATTCCATTCCAGAGTCCTCGAACAATATTTACTCCTATTTCACCTATCGAATAGACCGCTTTTCCAAGACCAACTAAAAGTGCAGAAACAATCTGTGGTAATTGAGCCACTAATTGTGGAACAGCTCGAATAAGCCCCGCTGCTAATTGAATAATTAACTTAATCCCCATCTCTACAATCTTAGGTAGGTTCCCTGTAATAAAATTAATGATTGTTGAAATTATGGTTGGAAGGGCTTCTATTAAACTAGGTAATGCATTTAATAACCCGATTGCTAAACCTTCAATAATTTTAAAAGCTGCATCTAATACCATATCGAGATTATCTATGAGTGTTTGAACAATTAAAATCACCGCTTGAACAATCGATGGAATGAGGTTCGGTAATGCTTCACCAATTCCTGTTGCAAGTGTCACGATCATGGTTAAAGCCGCTTCAATTAATGCTGGAAGGTTGGCAATAATTCCGTCTACTAAAGTTAAAACCAGATAAAGTGCACCCTCTGTGATTTGAGGTAGAGCCTCAATTAACCCTTGAAGCAAGGTCGTTACTATCTGCATAGCTGAATCAATAATTGTTGGGAGGTTTTCAATAATTGCCCCTGCAATAGACATCACAATTTGAAGGCCTAAGGTAACCAATTGAGGTAGCTGTTCAGCGATAATTTCTGTGATGCCAGCAACTGTCTCCCCAATAACCTCTGAAATTTTTTCGAAGTCTCCATCAGCCGCATTAATACCATTTGAAAGATTTGAGAATAAATCCGTTATTCCTGAAGACACTTCACCAACTGCTGGTAAAAACACTCCTTGCAAAGAACGTTTCACACCCTCAATACCATCAGTCAAATTGTCGTACTTCACTTCTGTTATTTGGGCTAAAGCATCACCACTTGCCAGTGTACTATCCTTCATGTTGGCGAGAACAGGTAGTACGTTTGCCTCTAAATCTTCAAATTGAGTACCAAACAACTGCACACCAACAGTATTTTTTAGCAGGGGATCCTCAATTTCCTGGAGTCTTTGAACAACACTGTAAAAAGCATCATTAGCAACTTCGCCACCCTGTGCAAACTTACTGGTCATCTCTTCAGCATCTAGGCCTAAAGCAGTGAAAGCTTCCATGCTTGTTTTGCTTCCATCTTTTGCACGAATATTGAACTCTTTAACTGCATCCCCGACCTTATCAATACTAAATGCTCCGCTTTCAGCACCATTTACTAAACTAGCAATAAACTCATCTGCACTTAATCCAAGTGAAGAATATTGCACAGAGTATTCATTAAGCGTATCTAAAAGATCTCCATTTTTATCTGCACCATTTTGGGCACCTGTCGCAATGATGTTATAGGCTTCCTCTGAGGAAATACCGAAGTTTTTCATCAAAGCACTTGCTGCCCTGGCTGACTCCTGCATTTCAAAGCCAAAGGTGTCCCTTAAAGCAAAACCAGACTCGGTGGCTTTTTCTAATTCTTCGCCCATGAGCCCAGTTATCTTTTTAACTTCTGAAATTCCTCCGGCAACATCTTCCAAGTTTTCACCGAAATTATGTTTGTACACGTTTTGAGCAATCTCACCTAGTTCTTCAAGTTCCGCCCCTGTGGCCCCAGTGGAAGCAGAGATCTGATTAACCGCCATATTGTACTCATCACCAAGCTTAATAAGGCTTGCTCCAGTTGCAACAGCAGCTGTTCCAATAGCAGTTACGGCTGCACCTATCGTCACTCCGATTCCCTTTAGTACTCCTCCTACTTTTTCGAAGCGGTTAGCTGCATCTTCTGTTTGCTTTGCTGCATTTTCTACTTCATCAGCAAACTCTCCTACTTCACCTTCTGCATCATTAGCACTATCACCCATTTCATCAATCGATTGATTAGTTTTATCTAATTCCCGCTCCATTTTTATTAAGTCGGACTTGGCGTTATTAAGTTGAATTTGCCAGTTTTGAGTTCGCTTATCGGTTTCCCCAAAGGAGTCTGCAGCATTTTTCAAAGCTTTTTCTAAGGTACCGATTTTGTCTTTCTGTGCATCTACTTTTTTGTTTAACACATCACTTCTAGCGGTTAGTGCCTCCATCGATTGATCCTGTTTATCAAACTGTGAAGTTACTAGATTCATCTCACTGCCTAATACTTTAAAACTTCGATTAATGTCTCTTAATGCATTTTTAAATTGTTTCTCACCTTCAACACCAATCTTGACCCCAAAGTTATCTGTCACGATTCCACCTCCTTCCCTCAAAACATAAAAAGACACCCATACGCTGAGTGCCTTCTTCTATATTCCAATTGGTATTGCATCATCAATAAATACATCTTTCCTTGGTTTTGCTATTCCGTTAAACTGCTTGTGGCACTCCCATAAGTCCATCAAGTATCCTAGAGGCATTAACCACACTTCATCTTCGCTACGGTTTAATAATGCCGTTCCATAATAAATAAGTCGGATAAACAACTCTTCATCGCTTACCCGACTACCACGTTTTTTGATGGTTCACTCTCAATATGTCTTTTGGTACCTTTCATCATGCTAGCCATAATAGCATTCTTATACTCTGCTAATTCAAAAGGAGTGGTCAATAGTTCGATTTCTTCTTCCGTTAACAGCTCTTTCTTTGCATCTCGATTCTTTAAGTTATGAATCAGAATCGATTGATTCGCCAACAAAGTAATTAACCAAACTACCTCATCTAAAGCCAATTCAAAGTCCTTTGTATTCATCAATTTATTCCCGAGATTTTCAAGCCCGCCATACCGCTTCGCAATTCCCTTGGTAGCCTTAGTAGTCAAAATCAACTTATATTCTTGGCCACCGATTTCGATCACAGCACTTCGTTCATCAGCTGCAGGATCTATCTCTAAAGGTTTAGCTTCTATCTTTTCATATCCCATTTGTCATCATCCTCCTCTGCTTAAGATACCGTGACCATCGCCACTGTCGTCGTAACATCAGGTGCACCCGTTGAGCTTAGCGTACAGTAATAGTAGTATGTTCCAGCAAGAAGGTCTGTTGGAATATCAAAGCTAGCAGATGTTTCACCGTTGATAACCGTTCCACCAGTCGTGCTATCCACTGTATTTTCATACCATTGATATGTCACTGGATAGCTAGTATTCGTTTCAGCTACCACTGATAGACTTCCTGAAATACTACCTTCCGTTACATTTGTTAAATCAGCTGGCTGGGTAGTAACCGTGATCGTTGGTGTAATTGGTGTAAAATCTGGCTCGTACACAGTACTAAACCAGTTGGTAATAGTATCTTGTGCAACGCCATTATCACCTTCTGTGACCTCAGCTTTCCAAGGATGTTTGCTTTCCGCATCTAACTTATTTCGTCTAAAAACGGTGCCTTCTATGGTGGGATTACTAAAGGTAATCGAATCGCCTTTTGTTGCAAGACTCGTTGTAGGAATACTAAAAATAACACGATATAGCCAAAAATAGCGGTACTTTCCATTCGACTTTTTCGCACGAAAGCCAATTGCAACTGGGTTCCCTCCATCTTCACTTCTTGATACAACAACATTGTTGCTATCAATCTTTGAACCTGTTAAATCCTGCGCCACGATTGAACCAATATCATCAATCCCAAGGCTTAATGTTCCACTCTTAAATTCCTTTACCACTTCAGATGCGCCATCATCGGCATATAGAATTGCTTCTATTAGCTCAACACTTAATTCAGCTGTCATGGCTTTAGCTAGTATTTTAGGTGTTCCATAGCTTTCAACACCATTTGTATCTTCGGTGATTTGGGCATAATATAATTGGTCAAGTCCTATTGTCGCCAACTAAATCCCCTCCATTTCATATTCTTTCATTATGTCAATTGCGTAATGGTGATATTTTGTATCATTCTCAAAACCGATATATTGTCGATCTGTAATCGTTATTTCTCCTGATAAAATTGCTCTAGTCAGTTGTTCCTTAAGAGCTAAATAATTTTTCTTTGAAAATAAGGATAATCTTACTTCAGCGATAACCGTATGCGCTTGGTTATCCGCATAGAATTCTAATCTATCTGCCATAGGTGTAATGACTACATATTCATCAGGTGGTTTTCCAGAGAACACACCTGTTTCAATCGGGATGCCGATGGGCTCTAGTAAGCTATTTAGTTCATTTAATAAGCTCATAGTTTTCCAATCTCCTTCCCCAACGCTTTCTCCATTGCTTCAATACATGCTTTTCTTGTAGCCGACTTTGTTGGTTTTAACCAAGGTTTAGGCGGTTGACCTGATTTTCCATATTCCAAAACAGCTGCTTTTAAAGCATTTGATACGCCTTTACTATCTTTGGTGGTTGGAACCCCAACACGCAGATTCCAGTTACCCTTATGATCCAAAGTAGGCTTTGTTGTTTCTAAGGATTGGACCAGTTCTCCTGTAGATTCAGAAGGTTCCTTTGTCCCTTCTCCAATCCTAGCAGTTAAATTGCTTTTTGCTTTCTTAATAACAGGATCTGCCCCAGCTTGTAAGACTCTTGGTGCAATATTGTCAAATTGGTTATTGAGCTTAGATAGCTTTTCTAAAAATTCATCCGGCATTTTAAATGTAGCCCTAGCCATCCTATCACCCCTTTGACCCAACAGTTTTCTCAGCCAACACTTCTACATACATCCCTCTTTCCTTCAGGTCTTCAACACTCAATATGTTGTATTTCTCGTTTTGGCAATTAATCTTCATTTCTGTTGTGACCCGAAAGCTTCGAGGTTTTCTAAAACGAAAAAGCGATGTAGCAGATGAAAAACTTGCTCGACTCTTCCATGCTTCGTTCCCATGTCTATCTTCTTTATAAGCACGTAAGGAAGCTATAACAGTATCTTCTTCAGTGGCAAAACCTTCCCCATCTTTCATAATCCTAGTTTCAACAATGTCTATTAGAGTTCTCATTTTCCCAAAACTCATATGACCACATCCCTGTTTAACCGTAGAAGCATATTCACTACATGCCATACTTGCTGACTGGCCTCTACTTTATCTGCAAAAAAGCCACCAGTACTACCATCCCGACTTTCATAAAAGTGAGACGATAGCATGATGACTGCTTGTTCGGTCGTTGGATGCATAGGGTTTTCTTTATAATAACCATCTGGCTTCTTTTGATAGCTTTCTGCATAGGAAATAGCAGCAGTGATGAAGCCAGAAAGCAGAACATCGTCTTCATTATGATTTAAAATAAGGTTCTGTTTTACCTTTGATAGCAATTCCTCCATCACCACTTACCTCCCTATACAGATTTCATTAGCCCCGCTGCTTTCAGCTTTGCTAGTAGAGCATTAAAGTCAGTAACTAGCCCAGCTACATCTGCAGCAGTACTATCTGCTTGAAGTGTAGCTGGGCTTAATGGCGTTCCATCAAAAGCTAACTTACCTTCAGGAGTGATATCTAATTCCCCACCGATGACGGTTCGATCTCCACCTTGTTCGGTATAATTTTTTACATTACTCATGAACTACCACCTACGCTTTCTGTTGAAGTACTTTGATTGCTTCAGGAAGAATTAACTTTCCATCCACCCGCTGTGTTGCCTTAAATCCAACTTGTCCTGTTGCAGCATACAATTCATTTAATCTTTGGAAAGAACGCCCTTGTCGATCAGCTACCCAATAGTACCCGAAGTCACCAAAAGCAATCGACTTAGCACCCGCTGCAACAGTTGGCACATAAGCTGAGGTTTTCACCGGGCGATTTAAAATCGTATCAGGTTGTCCTGCTTGGACTGAAGGCTGCCATAAATATTGACCACTTCCGTCTTTTAACTTACGAAGTAATTTGACTGTTGCATCATTCATGACAAAGACGGCCTTTTTACGGTAAGGCGATTTTAATGAATAAAATAAATCCATAATCTCATCGACTGAAACAGCGGTTGCTGAAGTGGCTGTAACTCCTAGCTCTGCTCCACCCGTTGCATTAAAAATGCCAGTCGGTTTTCCGGTACCATCTCCAACAAAGAAAGCTTCTTCTTCTCTGGCACCAATCCGTCTGGCAAATTCTTTTGAAATATATGATTCAAGATTAAATACACTGTCATTTAAAAGTTCTTCAGAAACTTTAATCATGGTGGCAAGCTTATAAGCCCCAATGGAAACCTGGCCAAAGCTATCATCTGATTCTGGAATCAATCCTTCCTCATCTACCCATGAAGCAGTTCCTTTTGAAGCAACTACAGGAATTTTCCGATCGCCTGATGAAGTCGTAATGACCTTGGCTAATGAACGGAAGATATTTTCTTCTTCCAGGGATTGAATAAGTGTTCTTTCAAACTCGTCTGGAGCAAGGTAGCCACCTTCTGAATCCGTTCCAACCTGGAGAGCATTCTTTACATCATAATTACTTTTGTTTCGCATCACTTTCCAGAACGATTCTCTGTAGTCATCCGTAGCTCGTCCTGTTTTTTGCCCTTCAACACCCGTTGGTTTTGATGTAATTGGCTGGTTAACCGGCTTGGATAGTTCTAGGTCAATGGCCTGTTGTCGTTCCAATCGGTCGATTTCCTTACCAAGATTAACAACTTCTGTTTCCATCTTCTCATAAGTAGAAGTATCTTCAGCGGAAAGGATCCCGTCTTCTCCTCTTTTAGAATCAAGAAATGCTTTCGTCTGCTCCCATACTTTTGCTCGTTTTTCACGTAGTTCTAATACTTTACTCATCCAAATCTCCTCCTTAAAATTTCAAGAGGTCTAGCCTCTTGTCCAATATGGTGATGTCTGTCCCTGCTTTCTTTTGTGGCAGTTTGTGTAAAAAGGAATTTACCACCGCCATCTTGTTGTAAATAATCCCTTCATCCGAAGAGTCTTGCTCACTCTCGTTTTGGAACATGATCTCATCAGCAAAACCCAGCTCTACTGCTTTTCTAGAATTAAACCAACTTTCATCATCCATCATGTGCGAGAGCTTGGTCCTTGAAAGACCTGTCTTCAGTTCATAAGCATTGATAATACTTTCTTTTACCTCACTCAGCATCTGGATCGCCTTTTTCATTTCAGCTGTATCGCCAAATGCAATGGTCATCGGATTATGGATCATCATCATGGATACAGGTGACATATGAACTTCCCCACCTGCCATCGCAATGACTGAGGCAGCACTAGCAGCTATTCCATCAATCTTTACGGTTACATCTCCTTTGTAATCCATAAGCATGTTATAAATTTGACTCGCTGCAAAAACGTCGCCACCTGGTGAATTAATCCAAACGGTGATATTCCCACCATCATTGTTTAGCTCTGACTTAAACTGTTTTGGAGTCACTTCATCACCAAACCATGTTTCTTCGGCAATGACTCCATCAAGATAGAGCGTCCTGCCATCTTCGTTTTTTACCCAATTCCAAAACTTCTTCACGGTTTATCCCTCCTTGTACTTTTCTGTCCAAGCTCCTGCCTTTGACATATCAACGAAGTTTCCGTTAACTAAATATTTATCTCCGCCTTGTTCTTCAGGTATCAGGTTCATCTCTTCTAGCTCTCGGATGTCATTCGCTGACATTACTCCGTTTTGTCGCATGATTTGATAAAACTGTGCTCTTGATCCTGCATCTCCTCGGAGTCTTCCATTCAGATTAAATTTGATAAAGTACTCTTTCTTATCCGTTTCACTTAGCAATGCCTTTTTCATGGACTGCTCGATTCTTGTAACCCAAGGCATGATCGTATTATCTATGAAACTAATAGACTGGTGTTCAATATTACTGAAGGTTGCTTTATCCAAATTGGCTACAAGATGAGGTGGAACACGAAAGATTCTACAAATCTCCTCTGTTTGAAACTTCCTTGTTTCCAAAAACTGTGCTTGTTCAGGTGGAATGCCGATGCTTTGAAATTTCATCCCTTCTTCAAGGACGGCAATACGATGAGCATTGCCACTTCCTTGATAAACTGCATTCCAGCTCTCTCTGATTTTCGCCGGATCCTTGACCACACCTGGATGTTCTAAAACACCACCGGGATTTGCTCCGTTAGCGAAGAACCTGGCCCCATATTCCTCAGTTGCAAGGGCCATTCCAATCGCATTTTTAGCCATAGCAATCGGTGAGTATCCAACAAGACCATCAAAGCCAAGCCCAGGAATATGAAGCACTTCCTCGCCTCGCAGGATGACTGAACCTGTGTCTTTTCGGTATTCATAATAAAGCTCACCAGTTGAAGTTCTATCTACCGTCATTCGGTCAGGAAGCAAAGGGTAAAGAGAAAGCACATTCCCTCTGCCGTCCCGGATAATCTGCGCATACGCATTTCCCCATAATAAAAGATGACTCATCAGTGTTTCTCTAAACACGAACGAAGTCATCTCGGCATTTGGCTCATCATGGAGCTTATAATATAAATTGTTTTCTACTGCTTTTTCTTTTCCATTATCAGTGTATCTGTATAGATGAATTGGGAGACTTGCAATCGTTTCTGCTAGAATTCTCACACAAGCATAAACTGCAGTGGTCTGCATCGCAGTTCTTTCATTGACTGTTTTCCCACTAGTTGTCCCACCAAAGAAAAAGCTGTAGGTGCTACCTAAAAGGCTATTCTTAGGACCGTCTCTTGATTGAAATAGACTTGATAAAATCGGAATTCTTATAGTGTCCACCTCCTAAAAAAGTGCATAAAAAATAGCACCCCAATGTGTGAGATGCTACGAAATTATAGGTATTTAGCTATGAATAGTTCGGCTTTGGCTTAGCGTATAGCCCATTAACGTTTTTTCAATAATATCCGTTTCAAATAACTTTTCAATTCCATTGACAATTTCTTCTTCAGAAAACCTATTTGCCTTATCTTCTGACCAACGCTTAAACTCATCAACAATTTCTTCCTGAGATAATTCCTCTTTCTCTTTCAATAGATAGGTAATGGTCGATAAGCATTCTAATTCATGGTTAGAAGGTAAAGTGTTAACATATTCTGCCGCTTTTTCAATAAAAGGCTCTAGGGATCCTAATTTTAATTCTACTTGACCGCTCACAATTTTATTATAGAGAATTCCATATGCCTCTTCGGTATTCTTTACGCCATGGTATTTCTGAAACTCTTTAATATTCCTGCTGATGATGGCAATCGAATTATCGTATGGACCGTATTTATGTCTATTAAAATTAAAATAATTTTCCTTAGAAAAAACATCCATATAGAAAGCTGTTTTTTGAAGTCGTAACGTATCAAATTTATTAAGGTGATGTTTGATATTCATTAATACAAGTGCTGATAGGCTTAAATTAGGTTCTGCCTTCGGTTGTGCTACATAATTTTTGGATGGTTCGTAAATAAAAATTTGGACCGTCTCATCCACTGCTGTTAGCTTCTCTTCAATCAGTTTCTTTACCTCGCTCCAAACAAGTCCTCCATTCCCACTTCCTAAAGGTGGTATGGCAATCGATTGAATTCCTAACTTTTCAATTAATGGTACGAGCTCATCCAGTCCTTTTTCTACATATTCCATCTTGGACTTTGCTCTCCATTTATTTTTAGTCGGAAAATTCACTATAATCTTACCGTCTTCCTTATAATAGTGAAGCTTTCCAATCTGTAGTTCACCTGTCTTACAGGCCTTGACATAATCTTTATTGTTCTCCGGGAATTTCAATTTAAACTGATAAGCAATTCCTTTTCCCATATACCCTTCGCAGTTGACAGTATTAACAAGCGCTTCAGCTGAAGAACTTAACAAATCACCCGTTGTATAAATAATCACGTTTTCACCTCACTTTCTTTAAATAGATATTCATCATAGCCAGGGGCCTAAATCAACGTATGGTGGCTTCTTCGTAATCCCTTTAGACACTAGCTTATCTTGTACAATTGCTCGCGTCTTTTCATTTTTTACATATATACAATGAAATACACCTGCAGGTACCCTTAAATTTGTCAGGCATTCTGCCATTTTTACACTCTTTGTATAACGGTCTTCTGTACCTGGTGTGTGCATCGTTTCCCAATCGATGGTTTCAAAGCCTTCTTCGTATTCATATAATTGGTATGTCTCTTCGTTATTTAAGGGATGGCGTGGCAGTATTTTAAAATTATTATATTTAGCATTTTCCCTTGAAATGCAAATGTAAATGAATTCTTCATCTGCATATGTGTTTTTTACTGCAACATCAAATGAAGAATAAGGATGAAAATGAAAAGGTATATATTCATCTAGTCCAAGTTTTGTACGCTTAGAAATAATTTCTTGGTCTGCGACATCAAAAAAGCGAACATCATTATCTTCAACTAATTTTCTGGAAACTAAACCGTGTTCCAATATGGAGTCTAAGTTAGACAATCTCGTCAAATGATATAAGAGTTTGCTCGTTTTTATATTCCCTATCGCCATGTTTACATTCCACCTTATTATAATACTGCTAATATAGCAAGCCGTGACTTTTATTCTATTATTATACCATATTGTGGAATGTTCACATCAGCTATTTCTTCGGAAAAACTACAGTATTAAAATTCCACGACCATTATAAACACTCTCTCTATTTTCATTCCTTATTGCTCGATCCAACGCCATAATCAAAGCTACGGCACCATCAATACGTTCTGTACTTTTCTCTTTATCAGGCTTGATATTTCCTGCGGGATCAGTTTTCACAAAGATGTTATCCATCATCCATCTTAAAACCGGATTTCCACCATGAACGATCCTTTTCTCAAGGGTGATTTTCATCAGCTCTTTGGATGCTGGTGACATATCCTTGTACCCTTGTCCAAACGGAACAACGGTGAAGCCCATGCCTTCAAGGTTCTGAACCATCTGTACAGCACCCCATCTATCAAAAGCAATTTCTTTAATGTTGTACTTTGTTCCTAGTTCTTCTATGAAAGCTTCTATGAATCCATAATGAACGACATTACCCTCTGTTGTTTTGATATATCCTTGTTGTTCCCAAATATCGTATGGAACGTGATCTCTCCTCACCCTTACTTTCAGGTTGTCATCTGGTATCCAGAAGTAGGGTAAAACAATAAACTTTTCATCATCTGTTCTTGGTGGGAAAACCAATACAAAAGCTGTAATATCAGTTGTGCTAGAAAGGTCCAGCCCAGCAAAACATTCTCTTCCTCGAAGACTATCTAAGTCAACCTGATCATCGCAAGCATCCCATTTCTCCATTTGCATCCAACGAGTCGATTGCTTCACCCATTGGTTCAATCGCAGCTGCCTGAAGATGTTTTCTTCTGCAGGATTTTCTTTCGCACTGATAAATGCATTTTTCACTTTCTCTATGTCAATGGTATGGTCCAATGATGGATTGGCCTTGTACCAGTTCTTTTCATCTGTCCAATCATCGTCATCTTTAATTCCGTATATGACCGGATAAAATGTAGGGTCAATTTTTCTTCCTTCCAGAATATCTACTGCTTTTTGATGTACTTCATAACAGATTGAATTTCGATCTGTACCAGCTGTCGTGATTAAAAAGAACAGTGGCTGAAGCCGGGCATCCCCAGAACCTTTTGTCATTACATCAAATAGCTCGCGGTTTGGTTGAGCATGTAATTCATCAAAAACAACGGAATGAACATTTAGACCATGTTTTGTATATGCTTCTGCCGAGAGTACTTGATAAAAACTATTTGTAGGTTTATAAACTAATCTTTTCATTGACATGACTGGCTTAAATCTTTTCTTTAAGGCTGGTGATTGTTCTACCATTTCAACCGCAACATCAAATACAATCGAGGCTTGTTGCCTATCAGACGCACATCCATAAACCTCAGCTCCCCACTCGTTATCACCACAAGTCATAAGAAGTGCTATTGCAGCTGCAAGTTCACTCTTCCCATTCTTCTTTGGTATTTCAATGTAAGCAGTGTTGTATTGACGATAGCCATTTTCCTTTACCGTGCCGAAAAGATCCCGAATTATTTGGTCCTGCCATGGAAGAAGGTCAAAAGGTACCCCACGCCACTGGCCTTTCGTATGTTTTAAACAGTTGATAAAATTAACAGCGTGTAAGGCTTTTTTCTCGTCATACACCTTAACCACCACCTTTAAAAAGCATAAACTCCATTGGATCATTTGCATCCATGGGTTTATCAGCTGTAATTCGACTTCTCGATGAAGGGGTTAATCCAAACTGCTCACAGAAACGGTTCATGATTTTTAGATAGCTTTGAGCGATGGAAACCTGTGGCACCTGTTGCCAGTATCCTGAAGGCGTTTTTACAATCGTTCCATGCTTGGAGATGAACTCTTCTGCCTCTTTCCACCTTGCATAAGCTTGGCAATATCCCGCAAATGCAGCCATGTCTACTTCTGTCAGAATACCTAGCTGTTCCAGTTGCTTAACCATTCTACGCCACTCCTTCTTGGCTTCAGGTTCTAACCAAGTTGGGCATCTCGGTGCCTTCTTTTCAGGTTGGGGCTCTTTCAGATTAAGGTCTCTCTTCCCAGGATTACCTTCTAATTGTTTAATGGCTGTAGGTTTTGGTTTCCTTCCACGTTGAGCCACAGGCGCCACCTCCTTTCCAATTTGGCATAAGAAAAGAGCCTACCTTCTGATAGACTCCGATTGTTTCATTTCTTTTAGTTCTTCCAAAATTCCATCTTGAATTCGCCATCAAATGCTAACCATCGAACTTCTCCATCTTCAAGTTGTAAGACTAGCATGCCCGGTAATAAATGTATTTCATTTTCTTGGTATCCCGCTTCTTTCAATTCTCGCTTTTGCTGAAGTAACAGTTCCATTCCCCTCACCGCATCAACGTTTCCTTGTAACATCTGAACCCTATCTCTAATCATAGAAACAACCTCCCTGTGTTTTTGTATGTCTATACATCACTCTGAACACAGGGATTATCAAGTTAATTGTCGCCCTTAATTCCTTTATAATTGAAATTGCCCTTCTTGATTTCCTCATGGTCAGCTTTTACCGCTTCACCATAGTCATTTCGCTTGGATTCCCTATCCTTACAGCTTAAGCAAATGCAATCGGTATTGTACATGGACATGATCCGTCCGCCTTTCAAACTACCGCCACAGCGGTCACAGTGCCTTTGTGTGAAGAATTTATTCATTCGGTTCAATCACCTTTCTAAAGGCTCCGCTTCCTTCAAGATTTTGCAAGAGTGCTTTTCTCGTGGTTTTGTATTCAGGTCCATTCATTCCGAGTCTTATCAGCCAAGTCCTAAAGGCATATTTCGGATTGTCATCCTGAGCTCGTTTGAAAGTTGCTCGCTTTTGCTTTTTGGCATTTTGGTTGATGAATGCGGCGAGGTCTTGAAAGGCTGCAATTTTCTCTGAATTCAAGTTTTGCGCTGCTAGTTTGATAGTGAAGGTTTCATTTTCAAAATTGAAAGCTAAACCTGGGATCCTCTGAACTCCAAGTTCATCAAGTGTCTTCTTAAACTCCTCAAAGGTACTCGATTCTTTTTCACCCAAAGCCTCTGGTAAGGTTTCATCCATCAGCGGCTCGTTTGTTTCAAACGCCATCATGATCAGGTGCTGTTTGCTATAAAGCATGTTTACTAGATTTCTTAATGTGTTTCCGTTGTGACCCTCAAGCGGGATCGTTACCTCAATCCCATCCAAATCAAGAACCGCTGGCTGTTCCTCACCTGTTTCTTCTTCAGGCTCTGGCGGATTTGTTATCTCTTCAAAGGTTTTCACTTCTCCGGCTGAGTTTGTAATCGCGCCCTGCCTGTCAATGGTGTAAATTTCATCCTCGGTTATAATTTCGTAGGCAAAGGTTGGAACGTTTAGATACTTGGGTTTCACTCCTAAAAATTCTCCTAGTTTTTTGACCATTTCTTTTCGATCCATTTTCACTACCTCCTGTGTTTTGGTGTAGTACATATATCACTCTAAACACAAGTAATAGCAAGTCATTCCTGAACAAAATGAGTATATTTATAGACCAATAGAAAAAGGCCCGTCAAGGCCCCCTCTAGTTATTTTCAATTGCTGTATATCTTGGATAACTAAATCCTTCGCTGTTTACCAATACTGATTCACCTGTTTCTTTATTGATGACTCTAATACATCGAGCCTCTCTATTCGTATTCACTCCGCCATCTCCTCGTGTGATCCAAGGCTGGTCATTAAAGAAGTCTCTTGCAAAGTTATGAAAATCCTTATCTTCTAACTCCACTTCTTTTGTAACGGTGTATGTTTGACCTCGTTGTCCTTGCTTAATGGCTGATTCCGTGATTTCCTTAAGTTCCGCTAGATTACTAACTTTCCTTCCAAACAGTGCTTTTTGACTCATTCCCATTCAACCTCCTATGTTTAGTTAATACATATATCACTCAAAACATAGAGAATAGCAAGTTCATCAAGCACTTTCATTCCCTAAAATAGAAACAGCCGCCTTTTCAAAATGGCGACATCACTCATCTGCATTTAATCCTTTTTATCTTCATTGAGCACCAAATCACTATACTTCAACTTTTGGCCATCTCGAATAAGAAAAACATCTTCATCTATTCCTACGTGCTCGATATATCTTTTTACAATTACATCTACAAACTTCTCATCCAGTTCGATCATGTAACAAATTCTATTTGTCTGATCACTGCTTATCAATGTACTACCAGAACCTCCAAATGGATCAAGTACAATACAATTAGTGAGGCTTGAATTCTTAATCGGATAAGCAAGTAGATTCAATGGTTTCATGGTCGGATGTAATTTTGAGCTTGTCGGTCTGTCAAAATTCCAAACTGTTCTTTGTTTTCGATCACCATAAAATTTATGTCCCGACGTAGGCTTCCAACCATACAAAACGGGTTCATGAGCATACAAATAGTCACACCGATTAAGCACTGGAGCATTCTTTACCCATATACATGTCTGATGACAAAAGAATCCCGCTTCTTTCATTGCTGTTCTGAAGTTAACTGTCTCTCGATCTGCATGAAATACATAAATTGCAGCACCATCTTCTACATGCTCATACATATTTTTATAAGCCTTTAGTAAAAATGAATAGAATTCTTTGTCGCCCATATTATCATTTTTTATTTTACCTGCTGTTCCTTCATAATCTACATTGTATGGCAAGTCTGTTACGATTAGATTTGCTTTTTCACCATTCATCAACTTCTCATATGTTTCTGGAACGGTACTATCTCCACAAATCAGCCTATGCTTTCCAAGAAGCCATATGTCGCCTTGATTTGAAATTGGTTCTTCTTCTAGTGCAGCATCAACATCGAAATCATCTTCCTTGATTTCTTTATCGTGAACCTCGTTAAACAATTCATCAATTTCTGGTGGATCAAAACCTGTAAATTCAATATCGTAGTCTAAAGATTGCAAATCCTTAATGAGGTCTGCTAGTAACTCCTTATCCCATTCGCCCGATACTTTGTTCATTGCGATATTTAATGCCTTTTCATCAGCTTCATTCATTTCTACAAGAACACATTCAGCTTCGGTGTAACCTAAATGTTTTAATACATTCAGTCTTTGGTGACCAGAAATCACAGTATTGTCATTCTTTACATTTACTACTATTAGTTCGACATAACCAAAGTTCTCAATGGATTTCTTTAATTTTTCAAATTCAGAATCTCCTGGCTTTAATTGTTTCCTAGGATTATATTTTGCAGGATTTAATTCTGCTATTTTCAGTCTCTGAATATTCATTGGTTCCTCCTAAATTGAAAAAGCCATCACTGAATGACGGCTTAGTTTCTCAAGTATTCGCTTTTCTAATAAGTACGTTGCTTCAGGAACATCATTTAAATTTGCATACTCACCAAATAAGACATTAGCTGCCACATTATAAGATTGCGCAGCTTCAACTGTGTTGTCAAAGCATCCAAGATGAATAGATTTATAGCTATATGTTATTCTTGCCGCGAACCTACCTGTTGCTTTAATTAAGTAAACTCCTGTATAGCCTGTAGTATTGCTACTGTTTAGTTTGTGATTGAACATATTCTGTTGATGGCTGCATAACCTTAAATTACTTTTTCTGTTGTCATTTTTATTTCCAGATATATGATCAACTATTTTATCTTTCGGAGCATTCATTATTAAACGATGCATCCTTACTCTTCTCCCATTAATTTGAGCTACTAAGTATCCCACTCCATTAGGCAGCCACCTATGATCCTTAATAATTGCCAAATCTTCTGTATCTATAATAAACTCTTCACCGCTAGGTAACCTTCCAATGGTTTTATCACCTACGCTTTGATATTTAATATTTGTCCTGCAAAAGCCACAGGTTTTTGTATGCCCTGTACGTAAATATCTTCCTTGAACAATTGTCATATTCCCACACGAACATTGACATTGCCACAAAGCCCTCCCCTCTGTACAACGCCCTGCTTCTTTTATCACTTTTAGTTGGCCACAGATTTTATTTTTCATATCAATCTTTTTAACCATCTTCTATCACCGACTCTATTTCAATAATCTCATCTTCACTCCAAAATCTAGATTTGATATAGCAATCATGAGTACAGAACTTTCGTTTCTTGTTCCCATAGCAACTGAAATCTTTTTCACACTGCGGGCAGGTATAGTGGTAAATAGCTGTTTCATTTTTATTACGTGCCTGAGGATTTTCTTTCCACCACTTACGGCGACATTCATCCGAACAGAACTTCCGAGTCCTTCCACGACCTTTTTGGTTAATTGGATTCCCGCAGCAAGTGCAGAGTAGATGATTGTTCATTTGCTCTTTCACATTTAATGCGACAACTCTGGAATCACCTGCAAGTCCATTCCTTTTACAAAAACCACGGATACTATCTCTGGATTTTCCCAAGACAGCGGCAATGGCTTTGTATCCCACTCCTTTAAGCCGAAGATCGTATATCGTCTGTTTTTCTACATCATTCATCTCTCACACCCCTTTCTGCGTAAACCGTATTAAAAATCGCAATAAAAAAACGCCTTAATCAGCTATTTTTCAAGTGATTACTGGCGTTTAGCTATTATTTCTAATTTAATTAAAAAAGTTGCTTCAACCCTAGTATCCATAAGGCTTGAGCAGTTTTTGTATTCCTTCTTAAATAAAACCTCTTCGCAAATTCAAAAATAGTTGTAACCCTTGCGCCTATTGAGATTTAATATCTTTTCCAACCTTTGAGGGATACCCCCCTTATTTAATTCCGCGAAAATTCGCGTGAAGGGGGCGCGCGGTCGCCATATAAAAGGTTGTAGAGATTTGGCCTCCCCTAGGGGTCTCTTAAAAAGAGTACACCGGGAACTGATCTTCTGTTCTTGTCTTCCGATCGTGGCACCTCTTACACAAAGGTTGCCAATTACTTTCATTCCAGAACAGCTTCTGATCTCCTCGATGGGGTTTAATGTGGTCTACCACCGTAGCTTGATTCAGCTTCCCTTTCTGTTCACATCGTTTGCATAGAGGATGAGTGTTTAAGAATCGTTTGCTCGCTTTCCTCCACCGTTTATCATAACCGCGCTCGCTTGCGTTTGCTCTATCATCAACATGAAGCTTTGCATGAAACTCACAGTACTTGTTTTCTGTTAACAAAGGACAACCGTTGTGTTTGCATGGCTTCTTTGGTTTCACTGGCATTGCTCTCAACTCCGTTTAATCCATTAAAAAAGCCCCGAAGGTTTGTCCTCCAAGGGCTGTTGTGTATTCTACTTCTACAGTTTATACTCTAGCACATTTACAGGGTGGCTTATAATGGCTTTTCATGGCCTCTTTTAAATTTAATAATAAATAAAAGTTATCCACATAGAAGTGTGAATATTTTGTTAATAAGCAGCATTCTTACACAACAATTGCATAGAAAAACCCTTAAAGGTTACATCCTTCAAGGGCACTGTGTGTACTCTATCTTTTTTATATGCATTCCACTGATTTGTTTTCTAATCGTTCCGTTGCTTCTTTCAACGCTTTCCGATGCAACCGATAAACCCAGCGCAAATCATAGCCCATGATGACAGCTACTTCTTCCCATGTACTGCCGCTAAGATATCGTAGTTCAAGTAGTAATCGGTAAGAGGGATTATCTATTTCAGATACGAAGGTTGCCAACTCACGTTTTAAATCAATCAATTGATCAATGTCGTCATTGATTTCTTCCTCAAGGGTCATTAACTTAACGAGAGCAGTTTCCATCGGCGATTGTTGTTTCGTACTTTGGACCTTATCATCCTGAAGGACGGAGGTTGTTTTTAAAGCAAGGTCTCGTAACATCGATACTTGTTCAAGCTTACTGTTTATTCTTTGATCAAGCTGAAAGGCCTGGGATAAATAATCTTTTGCGTTCACCGGCAATTCCTCCTGTCTTTACATTCCATCTGGCAAACCCTCTTTGTATTGATTCATTCTCGCCTTCACCGCTTCCATTAATGCCGCTTGGCTGACGTCTTTATCTTCCAGTGCTTTCATCACCCGTTCATCAATGGTGTCTTTGGCAATGATGTGATGAATCACAACCGATTGTTTTTGACCTTGCCGCCATAATCTTGCATTTGCTTGTTGGTAGAGTTCGAGACTCCAAGTAAGGCCAAACCAGATGATAATGTTCCCACCAGTTTGAAGGTTCAGTCCATGACCAGCTGATGCTGGATGAGCTAGAAGAACTTGAACCTTCCCTTGATTCCAATCCTTAATATCTTGATCTGTTTGAAGGGGCCTCGGATTTAGTTTCTTTAAATGATGTAAAAGCCTGTCCTTGTCATGCTGGTAACCATAAAACACAAGAACTGGTTTCCCACCTGCTGCTTCCACCAATTCATTCAAAGCCTTTAACTTTTCATCATGGATATGTTTTACTTTTCCGTCCTCATCGTAAACAGCGCCATTAGCCACTTGTAATAATTTATTGGCTAGGACTGCAGCGGACCCAGCTAAGACATCTGTCCCCTCCAGTGTTAGAATCAATTCCTTTTCCAAAACCTCATATTGTTCCTTCGTCTTCTTGGGAAGTTCCACTGTAATGACATTGTCCATTCTTTCAGGTAACTCAAGGTAATCCTTGGCCTTCATACTCACACAGATATCAGAAAGCTTTTCATAAATGGCAATTTCCGCTCCATTTTTTAACTTCCATGTGTAGACAATCATTTGATTTCGCTTATCGGGAAGAAAGTATCTTTCTCTATAACTAGTGACTGTTTTACCTAACCTCTCTCCACCATCGAGTAAATAAATCTGTGGCCACAAATCAATTAAACCGTTTGGTGCTGGTGTTCCTGTTAATCCAACCAATCGTTTAATAAAAGGCCTCACCTTTTTTAAGGACTTAAACCGCTGTGCTTTGGAAGATTTAAAGCTGGATAACTCATCGATTACCACCATGTCAAAGGGCCAGTCCGAATCGAAGTGTTCTACGAGCCAAGTAACATTTTCTCTATTGATGATGTAGATATCTGCTTTTTTATATAAAGCTGCTACTCGTTGTTTTTCACTACCGAGCACTTTGGAAATTCGGAGCTCATTAAGATGATCCCATTTCTCCACTTCTTCTTCCCAAGTTGTACTTGCTACTCGGAGTGGAGCAATGACCAGAACTTTCGACACATCAAAGTAGTCATACATCAATTCTAAAATTGCTGTTAAAGTTGATACTGATTTTCCCATTCCCATCTCAAGAAAGAGAGCTGATTTCTTTTTATCAATAATCCACTGGGTGGCATAAGCCTGGTAATGATATGGTTTATATCTCATGGGACCAACTCCTCTAGCATTCGATCGACCGCTTCATAGCTATCAATCTTAAAAACTTTAAAGCCTATGGCTTCTAGCTGCTTTTTCCTTTTCCGTTGCAAGGCTCGTAGCTTTTTAGCTGGTGCCTTTAATTCCACAAAAGCAACCTTTGAACCATTAAAGAGCACCAGCCTGTCTGGCACACCTGCAAAACCGGGCGATACAAGCTTTAATGCCAACCCGCCATGTTCGTTCACTTTCTTTTTCAGCCTTTGTTCCACACTCGCTTCATTCATTTATCAGTCACCCCATATTTATTGTTTACAAACAAATCCAGTATTGATAAGGGTTTGAGCCCTCTTGTAAACTTGTAAACATAAAAATGGTTAAGCTATACATATAAGGCTATTAGAGGGTATAGGCTATATATAGTATTCTCTATACTCCCTATTTCTTCTTATATAGATATATATGTTTATCATGTTTACAAGGTATATAGAGTAAGAGGGACAAGAGGTTTGATGTAAACAATTAAAAAATTTTATAGTTTACATGTTTTACAAACCATCCCTTCTAAATCCTCTTTGTGTTCCGTAATCATTGTCGAACCGAATGGAACTCACCCTTTTCCAACCCGGTGTATGTTGGATGATCATATTGATCTCTTTTGCATCGTATCTAGTCATTATCGATACATCCTTTTGGAAAAGCTCTTCCCACACCATCTGAGCACATACTTTGTTTATTTTTATGGTTTGAACTGAGTTATCATTTGGTTGGTCCATATGCAAATAAGTCCTTCTCGTACCAATGTCTAGCTCATACCAGTTCACAGGCACAGGCGTTTCTAGATAGGTTCTGATACTTTCCGCAATTGGATTTTCTTGCGTATGGGCAGCTTGAAGTTCACGTGCCTTTTCCTCAATGTCTTTGCTTAATGCCAAGATCTCTCCCTTTTCGTACAATACCTTCGCTTCTGCCCAAATCTGATCCACTTCCTCATCAGTTAAATCATCCCACATGTTTTTACTGCCTCCACCATTAACCGTTATCGGTAAGAAGCGACGATTCCCCGTTGGATCGTTTAAGAAGTCGTAATCATTGGTGGTTCCAAAAAACACGCACTGCCGCTTAAATGTTTCATTATGCCTTCCATACGCTACCCGAAAGGTATCCTCGGATTTAGAAATAAAATGCTTTACTGCTTCCACATCAACCTTCTTCGTCGCCGTTAGTTCTGCCATTTCTAAAATCCAAGCTCCCTGAAGCTGCTCGTAGGCTTCCTTGCCCTTCACGGTTATTAAGGAATCCGAGTGCCATTCTTTGCCTAAGAGCTTAATAATATAACTTTTCCCCACACCTTGAGGGCCAACAAGGACCACGCAGTAATCAAACTTTGCCCCCGGTTGATAGATTCTTGTGACTGCAGCAAGCATAATTTTTTGAGTAAATGTTCTAATGCATTCATTGTCTTCAGAACCAAGGTAATCGACCATAATCGTCTCAAGCCGCTCCTGACCATCCCATTCAAGGCTGTCTAAATAATTTTTAATAGGATGAAACGCATGGTTAATGGCAACTTCACTCCAAGCATCAGCGATAACACCTGCTCCTTTAATACCATAAATTGAATAAAGATAATTTCGCAGGCTAGCATCATCCATGTCTGACCAATATCCACCACGCTCAACACTCCGCCAAGGTAAATCATCCTTAATAACCACCCGATGGACAAAATCGTTCATCGCAATTCTGTCTTTTAAAGCTGGGTCGTTTTCAAGAATAAGGATGACATTTGGTGCACTCGAGACAATGTTTCCTTTCTGATCCCTTGTTAATTCAGCCAACCACTCCATCTCTCCATCTTCAAAATCATCTGCAGCAAGACTTAACTGTTCTTTGCCGAGTGTCAGTTTCACCTGTTTATCCTTTAACGCTTCTTCCACCATGGCATTATACGAAGGCAAACGATTAATAGGCGTCCCTTCTTTGGAAGCTTCATCAAGATCACCAAATAGGTGAATACGAACTAAATCAAAAGCATTGCATAACTTCCCACCGATCGGGTCGGTTGAGTGATGGGAATAAGCAAAGTCACCATCTTCATATATCACCAGTCCACCTGCTGTAGAACCAGCTGAATACGTGTAACGGTTTGGATCCTCACAAGGGATATAGATATCACTCAAGTATTTCTCAATCACATCTACGACCGAGTACGTTCGGCAAAAAGCACCGACCACACCTTCTTTGGATTTAGGATCACCTTGCTTATCAGCGAGCTTCTTTCGTTCATGTATGGTTCTGGAACTTTCTGGCCAATAAGAGGAATCTCTCCAATCCGGATATCTTGCCAGCACTACATCAGGATCAACCCAAGGCTCGTCCAATACTTTAAAGACAAACTCCCCATCAGATGATGTTGATGGCCAATACATAAGTCGGTGAACTTGATATGTCGTATCATCGAAAAAATCAATTCCGAGGTCTGCTGCTATTCTTCTTGCAATTGGTACATATTCATCAGCGGTAACAGGCCTGGATAAAGGAATCACGAGTCTTAATCTTTGGTTTTTCGGATTATGTTTATGAGTAGAATACATGGCGCACCCATAGCCAAACATCGTCTCAACTGAAGCCCACAAGTCACCTTTCACAAAATCGGCATCAAGGGAAACAATCTGTCGCCAAACCACACTATCATGCTTTCTTCTGCCGCCCTTTAAAGTCCCACCGACAAATCCACCAACGTCTTTAATCTCATCTTGTTTTGATTTAGAAAGCTTTTTATATTCCTCATACGTTTCATGGGTTCTAATCGTGCTACTTAGCTTCTGAACAACATCGGACCAAAGCATTTCACGATTTTTCCAGTTTAGTTCTTTACGATTTCTTCCGATTGCAATCGTGAGGTTTCCATCATGTTTTAAACTTCGCTTTATTTTTTCACTGGGCTCTTTCACTTCGATCAACCCTCCTACGTAACAAAGTACCTAGGCCCTTTTTGGCTCCCTCCAGATCACCGGAAAGAGCCTGACCTTTCAATGTTTTAATTGTCTGTTTTGGCAGTACATCCTTGTACCGTTTTAGTTCCATTACAAAATTCAGAGTGTCAATACTAGCCATACTTGACACTTCCCCGCTAGGCAGTTTTAGTTGAACGTTCTATTAACGGTACTAATCCCTTTTCTCTCTTTAGTAATTCATAAAGAAATAACCTTCCCTTTTGTGTCCAGTAGGTGTGCATGACACTTCTTTCTGCATCAATGGCATGTGTTTTCGACTGGGTATAGCCCATATCGGCATATTTTTGATAAAGAAGCCAAGTTTTGCCCATCTTGTATTGCACACCCAGCTCATGTAAGATGGCGTTCAGTTTTCTTGCGGATAACCCATAATCCTTCGCAATAAGGCTTATTGGTACAACGGATTTATTTTGAAGAACTAAATCATAATACGATGCTTTCGGTTTTAACTCTCCGATGATTTGCTTGTTTTGAGCATTTTCCAGTTCGAGTCTTCTTGCTTTTTCTTTTGCATCTTTATACTCAGTAAAAAGCTTAATCCCCAGTTCAGGATTTTTTAAAATGTCATTGAGAAGGGACTCCGAAGCATACATCCCATGTTTTCGAATATCCGGTAGCACCTCATCGAAAATCCAATGTTCGAATTGCTCTGCTTTCTTCTTCACCAGCTTATTCTTGCTTTGAGATGAAGCCCCGATAATTAAGCGATACACATCGCCTTCAGGAATAAAATTCTTTTCAATTGTTTTACCTTCACTTTGCGGATGAGGTACCTCTCTTTTTGTTAGGTACCGGCAGTTTTTGATAATGGCTTGATGAGGATTACCATAGCAGAGCATTTTCGCTACCTCTGTCGCAGGAAAAAATTCCTTTCCATCAATCACCATAATTTCTAACTGACCAAATTCCGTAGAGTTGAATACACGTAAATTATTCATCTTAATTTCCTCCTGTTCGATTTAATCTTTCTTGTAATAATCCGTTTCAAAGCTATCTGCCCCTAAAGGCAATCCGGGTGCCCATTCAATTGACTGACCCATCAATTCTTCTACGTTTTCCATAGAACCCGTATCAATTGGAACATCTAGAACAACTTCGTCATGAACATGAAAGTTAATTCGATATCCCGCTTCGTCCAACCTAAGCATGGCAACAGCAAGACAATCTCTAGCTATGGCTTGAATAATATTCTCCGTAAGTTTGCCACCATAAGTAGGAATCCTTCCCCACTGCTTGGAGCCTTGTTCCGTTCCTTCATACGTGAGTTGCTCTTTTCCAAAACGCTCGTCTATCCCAATTTTCGGTCTAACATAAGCAAGGGACCGACCTGAAGGTAAGGTGATAAATAAAAGACCTTTTGTATAATGAAAAGTAAGACCATACTGCATCTTCACTACTGCTTTTTCCTTCACAGCTTTTATTGCTGCAGATTCTATGCCCCACCAAAGTTTCACGATATTTGTATTGGCTTCACGCCATGCAGAAACTAACTCTGGAAGTTCATCTTCGGTTAGCCCCATTTCTATAGCTCCCATTTGCATCAAAGCCCCTTTAGAGCCACCGTAGCCAAGAGCCAATTCAGCAATTTTCCCTTTCTGCCTAAGCGGGCTCCCTTTATCGATTGTCTGAATGGGTACTTTAAACATCTGTGAAGCAGAGGCTTCATAAATTTTTCCGTGTGATCGAAACACATCCATTCGCCAACGTTCTCCCGCTAGCCACGCGATTACTCTCGCTTCAATAGCCGAGAAATCAGCAACAATATAACGGTGGCCTTTCGATGGAATGAACGCGGTTCGTATCAATTGCGATAAAACGTCAGACACACTTTCAAAAAGAAGTTCTAGGGTTTCATAGTTTCCAGATTTCAATAGATCTTTTGCAACCTGTAAATCATTTAAACTGTTTCTTGGAAGGTTATGAATTTGAACAAGTCTACCAGCCCAACGCCCTGTGCGATTCGCTCCGTAGAATTGGAGTAGTCCTCTAATTCTTTGATCAGGACAAATGGAACGTTCCATGGCTTCATACTTTTTCACTGATGTTTTGGACATTGCTTGTCTTAATTCCAACAGCCGCTTCACTTTTGTGCTTTCCACTTCATCCATTAGTGCTTCCACATCTTTCTTGGTAAGGCTATTAACTTCTAACCCTTGTTTTAATAACCAACCTTTCAGCTGCGCTGGACTATTTGGGTTCTCGAGTCCTGTTAAACGCACAGCTTCTTCAAAGAGCTCATCCTGAAATGTTTTATCTGCTTGAATGGCATTAATGACTAAGCCTTTATCGATGAGAACACCCTCATCATTTATTTTCTGGTCTAACTCCCAAAGTTTCTGTTCGACTTCCGTGATAGGAAAGGCCTCTAGCTTCTTTCGGATTTGTCTTTCTACCTCAACGTCCTGCTTACAGTAATCCTTAAAAGTAGTCCACTTATCCAAATCGTGTTCTGGAAGATTGCGAGTTCTTCCCCCATTCACTTTTGTAGGTTTACAAGGAACAGAAAAGTAACGAATTAAAGCTTTTCCTTCCTTCATTTTCTGTTCTTGCAACCTGAGACATTTGGCCACACCATCAAGATATCCAGGTAAACCAAGCATTAGAGCATGAACCGATGAACACCGCCATTGTTCTGGCGGCATCGGTTGGTGAAAATACTTGGCTAAACATGTTCTTTCAAAGTTGGCATTGTATGCTGTCTTTATAACTGTCGGATCGGTCATGGCTTTCAAAATGTCATCCGGTATCTTTTCACCAGAAGCTAAATCAACAATCCTCACTTCTTCATCATCAACAGCATATGCCAAGAGAAGAACTTCAAAATCAGCTGATTCACAGTACGCATAGACCCCTGTTTTAATAAGGTCTATGCTACTGTATGTTTCTATATCAATGGCTAATAGTTTCATAGATATCAACCTAAAATATCATCATCGTCACTATCATCAGCAAAGTCAGCTTCAGCACTGCTTCGGCCACCAAGTGGATCTCCATCAGTAGACTTCATTATATTTTGAAGCCCTGCCGCGATTCCCTTATTTCCATTTACGTTGTAAGCGTAGAAAGTCAAACTGACTCTCCCATAGCAGCCGGAGTAAAATTCGCTCTGGTCCATAATCGGATTCAAATCCGCATCGACAATCCCTGGTTTTATCTTGCTGTTAGCATTAATGAAATAGGAATCTGCATATGCCTCATCATCTTCACGATCCACATCACCATCACGCAGAGGTGTCTTTAGATTTGAAGGTACCTTACCACCAAACTTGTCCTTATTTTCTTGAGTGGCTTTTTGAATTGCATCTTTTACTTTCTTAATTGTTGCCTTATCTGATTTTGGGATAATGATACTTACTGAATACTTTAGGTCACTTCCATTGACACTAACTGGCTGATGTACATTCGCATAACTAAAGCGTACTGGGTTTTCATTTGTTCCAATCGTAATTTTTACCATGATTTAATTTCCTCCTTGTTATTGAAAATCCACTTCTGGTGAAGCTTTTATTTCCGGTCGCTTGTCCTCTTCTGGCACGATCTTTACTTTCCCCGGCGCTTTTGTAATGAGAGACCCAAGCAACTCTTGGAATGTCTTTTTACCAAGTTCTTTTTCCAGTGTTGTAATCGTATTAAGTGATTTCTTATAAATCACATCACTGTCATATCCTGCAGTAGTAAGTGCTTCAACTATTGCATTTTCATCACTATATTTACGACTGCCTCTGCCCTCGACCAATTTCATCCCTGGCCACTGCTTGTTTTCATCCATTGCCATGTTTAAAGCATATTCTTGTACATCTTTTGCCCAGCTGATCAACTGGTCCATAGAAGTTAAAACTTCTACCACTTCATCATCCGTCAGTAACGGAGGTTTCTGAAAATCCATACAGGCAAGCTTCAGGTTTTCTTCCGCTCTCGCTCTACAGTTCGCTTTCACCTTACAAAAACGACAGTGCTCACCGGCCATGAAGTCACCTTCACCCTTAAATGCTAACTCCGCCTTGGGCTTGACCACTTCTTCTGCCCATTCCAATAGTTCATCCACTTGCATTTCATCTGTGGAGATATTGTCTAATCTGGGTTGCACAACGGTCATCAGTATTTTCTGAGTATCATAGAGTAGACCAAAGTTGTTTAATGCGCCCAAAGCGTACAGTCGCATCTGGGGATTTTCCACTGCGGAAACCTTGACACCCTTCCCACCCTTAAGGTCAATAACTTCTAATCTATCACCATAAATTAGAATTATGTCCCCCGTACCGAAAGCAGCTGGAACCCAAGGACTAAAATCTACTTTTTCCTCAATAAGGATGAGCGGGTCCTTGCTAGTTGCCTTAGCCTCATTCATTTTTTCTGTAGCAAAATCTACATATGTTTTTACAGCTTGTTCGATTTCTGCGTTATAAAATTCATTTTGTTTCATCTGTTTCAGCTTTTTGTTCAACTGAGCTTTTGTCATCTGTTTTAATTCATAGGACAAATAAAGTTCTGACAGCTCATGCATGAATGTACCTTCCCTGGCAAAAACGCTAGTTGTTTCTTCGTACTGTTCACTAAGTCGAACACTTGGTGGACAAGCTAACCAGCGACTGGCACCAGAAGCACTTAGACTAGCATGTGCTCTTTCTGAATGGTTCACAGCATTCTTCATCAAAGTTTCCCCGCTTCTTCTAAAAGCTCTGGATACTTTTCAGCTGGGATATCACTTAGTTTCTTGGCTCCAAATCCCGTAATCAGCTCTTTCACTTGTACCTGTTTTCCATCTTGTGAAAGTGATGCAAGTTTTGCCCTGACATCCTCCAAAGTTGGTAGCTTTGCTTTCGGAGGTTTCACAGACTTCTTTGATTCCCTTTTTTCCTTCGTTTCTTTTTCCTCCACGGGAGCCGCAGAGTTTGTTTGATTGCTTTCTAATGCAAACACCAAGGTTTCAATACTTCCTGCTAGATTTCGCAAGTCCGTCACTACATCAAGAGCGAGTTTTGTTTTACTCATTTGCTTCTTCTCCTTTCTTTTCATTTTGTTCATCAAGCTGACTCAATCGATTGGCTAGTCTTTTAGAAACAATGCTGATAGCTGTAAGGACGCCAATCATTTCTTCCTGAATTACTTGGTCGCCATCTTTTGGTTTGACTTGTTTTATCAATTAAAGGTCACCTCCTCGAAATTAATAATGTCCTTCACTTATTAGCCAACGGGGAGGGTGGTTTGGAAACCAAAAATCATAAATTTTTTTATAGAAATTCTTAGCGATGATCCTTCTATGAATTTCTGCTTATTTATTAAGGGTTGGCCAACCTCTTGCCTTAATAGTAATCTCTCAGGCATTGTTTAACCCGGACACGAAATGTCCTATTTTTACGCAAAAAAGCACCCCCAAAGTGATTATTTGCTCATCACTTTTGAGAGTGCTCTTGATTTCAAACAAAAAAAGAACCGGACATAGAATGTCCATCACCAATAAATATTTTTATTTTTTAAGCTTCTTTTGCGAGAGTTTTATATTCACATGCAACAAGAATTTCATTACATTCATATATAGAGCTTTGAAACTTTGTCATTAATAACATTTGAAAAATGACATGTTTTTGATCACCTGGTCTGAAAGAATGTCCTGCCTTAGATACCATATCCAAACTCAGAGGAGGAGGTAATTGAAGACCAATACAGATAGCAATAACTGTCCCGAGTTTTGAATTATAATCAAAATCATTTCTCATTCTTTGAATCGTCTTTGGACTAACCAATGATTTTTGAGCCAATTCTTCTTCTGTGATATTAAGACGCTTCATATGGGATACAAGAGTGTCTCCAAATGTAGTGGGAAGAGTGCGCTGGATATTGGCTATTTGACTAGCCATACCTCCAAATAACATTAATTCTTTCGCATTCTTTTCTATCGATTTATTATTATCTGAATCTGAAAACTTAACTTCTACTAGCTTGTCAGACGCTACATCTCTATATAGAACTGCCTCTTTGTAGTAGTTGACGCCATATTTATTTGGACTTGCTTTCACATCGAAAATCAAACAGCATTCATCTATATGTCGTCTTGCGTAATCTGTTAGATTTGCATATCCGTAATCATCTAGGTATATGTATTTCGGATCATTTATACAAAAATGAGAATCAACATATAAATATTTCCCTGAATCTAATAGACTTCTAAGGTTCGCATTCGTCGCATATTCAAACAATGCATCCTGAATACTAATAGTGAACGTTTGATTGTTTTTAAGAGCCTTTTTATCAAAAGCATGGCTTGCCACATAGCGATCATCTACATAGGTGTAAACGCCAACCGCCTCTCTATAACCGAGATCAATCATCCTAATCTTTGCTGCCACCTTAGACACTTCAAAAAACTCAGATAATTCAAGGACTACTGATTCAAAAATTTCATATGAGCTTTCTCCTGAATATAATCGTTTGTTTTTTGCAATTAACTCTTCTATCTTTACCCTTGTTTGCTTTTCTGGCATCAGTATTCTTGGAGCTAGAGCGTTAGCCTGCCATTCCATCCAGTCCAATGGAGTCCTATTCTTTTCCGGCTTAGCACTTTCTATTACTCTACAGCTGATTGCCTTTGCTTCTCGATTATAAAGCTTTTCAAGTTCAAAGAATTTTTTGTGCAATTCCCAGTGAACACACTCATGTATGATCGTATTATTCATAGATCCGATGTTGCGCATAAAAAACACATCTGGATCAATAAGCATTGTTCCTCTTTTTACCTTTACTGACTTGTAGGCCCCAGATTTGATATCAAAATATCGGGTTTTAGCATTCGAAAAATATATCTGTCCAAAGACAGAACCTGTTTTTGTGATGTGTATTTCTCGGATGCCAAGACCCATTCTTTCAGCTATTTTACGAGCTGGAACCTTCATTGGCTTTTCGAGTGCTTCAGGATAATACTTTTCAAGAAACCCTTCTGCTACTTGATCTAGCTGGTCCTTACTAATGACAGGAACCAAGTATTCTGAAAGGCGATTCTCCTTATTTTCTCTTTGCTTCATGTAGATAGACACATCTGTTACACCAAAATCCTGAAGACCGTCCTCTAATATTGCTGTACAAGAAATTCTGAACCATTGAATTAACCCATCAGTTTCCCTATTGCGTTTTACTGTTTCAGCAATTTGAATTTCAGCAGAAACAATGACATCAAAATAAATGGAGTTATCCAGTGAGCTAATTATATTAATCCACTTCACTTCGAAGTCTTCTAAGCTCGCCTCATCTGGTTCCTCAACAAGGTATGATTTTGATTCAAGTTGAGAAGGATTTTCTTCTATAAACTCTGACAACTCATCAAAAATTTCGTTATAAAACAGTTCCTGAATAACATCTCTAAATGAATGTAATTTACCCATAGGCAAGTCTCCTTGCTTCTGATTTTAAAATAGACACCTACAGTGAATACCAACCAAGATACATGGATTTATATTGTCCATTAACCCTAATCCAGCAACCATTTATGTTTCACTGGTGATAGGATTAAAATTAGAATTTAAAAAATGAAAGTCTTGTTGAATCCAGTGTGCAAAATGATGAATGGAGACTCCAGAAGACTTAAAAGCATCCAAGTGCTCCTTCGATTTTTCCCAATTACCGAGTGTAAAATAATATTTGGAAAGCCTTATGTACATTTCTACTACAATAGGGTATGAATTTAATTTCGCTAGATTATCTTCAGCTATCTGTACATGTTTTTTCATTTTTTCTAACGGTTCTGCTTTTATTTTTGAACCATTCATATTATCAATAGCAAAGCATTCATCAGCAATATCAAGGTCTTGTGTTACCATGTCAATTAAAAGTCCGTTTTTCTTATATATATCTTTCACATCGCACATTGACTCATAAATACGATTAAATTCATAAGGTTTATGAAACGCTTGTAACACCCCGATTTTTTCCCTTTCAATTTGACACCTTTCTTTTATTTCATAATCTTTCAGCATTTGAAGGTAATGTTCCAAATCTTTTAATGCTTCATTTTTTAAATATTTTAATACTGTATGCCTAATGGTTTCATAATGGTGATGAGCAGGAAATCGGATTTCACTTAATGCTACATTAATTTCTTTCATGCAAAAGTATCGTTGAGGCATTTCTAAATTGAAATAATCATTTAGACTGTTATATATACGATTCAGTACCTTTGTTAAATCTAACCTGTTGTTACAACGGAGTCTCAAATCATTTATGTCAAAAAGTAATTGTTGTTTAAAAGATAATTTCTTTCGAATTTCAATTTCCCCAAAGTCAACTACTCTTATCAAGTTCACTTTATTTGATTTTTGTCTTGCTACTTCCATCTGTAGATTATAAAATTCTTGCAAGTCTTTTAACACATTGCTATCTATTAATTCACTATATTCATCTAATCTTTGCTCACTTTCCTCAACCCTCTTTTGCCGAATACATAAGTGGATTAAATTTTGATACGACACATGTATCAAGGTTTTGCTCTTTTGCTGATTTGCAATTTCACAGCTTAAACGATAATAGTTTATAGCATCTGTATAGTTCCCTTCTATAAACCTTAAGCGGCCATAGTTGTTATAAATCATCGCTTCTAATATCCGATCTTTTCCATCAACCATATTCAACGCATGCTGAAAATGATCTGCTGCCCTATCTAAGTCCAGCCAGTTTTCATAAATCATTCCTCTTAGCATATGATAATTGGAATCATTTTTTTCTGTCAGATTATCGAGTAAGTACTTCGCTTTATTTAAATCACCTAATTCATATAATAGAAACGCTTTTTTTCGATGTAATACATTCTTCTCCGAAAGGAATAGCTTTCTTTCGTCTACTTGATTGTATAGCTCATATGCTTCTTTTATCTTCCCTAATTCTCCTAAATGTTCAGCATGAAGCATGTCGAATTCAAATCTTTCAACAAAATCAAAAAAATAAAAGGGTCTTTTGTTAAAAAGTTCTTCCTGGTTCCAGCTATAACCTTGCTGTAATTTAACTTTCAATTGGCCTAGCTTTAATTTTGAATATCCCAATGGTTTCTTAGCTGCAAAATATGAAAAGAGTGCATAAAATACTAAAAGTGATAATACTGCACACAGAACCCACCAATTATCAAAACCTATTAAGTCGTTTAATATAGCATTCAGGACTAATAACAGCAGAATGATTAGCGTGATATATCGACTTCTATATCTGGGGTGTCTAATTCGATGAATTTTAATGGGTAATAAAACCGCCAAAAATAGTAGTGTAATATTTCCTGCTAAATTTCCACCAAAGTACTCTAAAAGTAACTTAAATAAATTAATAGCGTCCCCCATATGACACCCCTTTTTAAATGGATTTGTTTAAACCTGCTCTGCAGCCGTTACTTTCTTAAAAGTAACCTCTTCTAGTACATCGAAATGTGCCTTACCACACTCTATCTTATCGTTTTCACTTTCACGTAGTTTTGTCTCATCGAGAGTTGACTTTGTTTCGGCAACTAAGTAGAGCTTAGCTTCTTCTCCTACTTTTTGTCTAACAATAGCCCAATCCGGATTGTATGTTCCAAGTGGTGTATCAACAGTAAACCAGCGAGGTAGTTTAAGAAAAAACTTAATATCTTCACGTTGATCCAATTCTTCAGCAAACTTTTTCTCCACTTCAGAATCAAACTCAAGAGCATCATAAATAGAGCCTTCTACGCTGACCATTCTACTAATATATCCCTCTATTTCATTTTCCTCGAATAACCTCATTTCGTATTCATCACCAGATATTTTTTCATACTTAATTCCTTCAACCATCATTTTTTGCATGGTAATACGGATAGCTTTAGTTACCTGGTCAAGAAATTGTTGTGGATTTTGCCAAATATCCGCTAGACGGTTAGATTTTTTTAGAATAGCAGCGATAGTCTTACGTGTTAATTCTGTCTCCTTTTGAATATAGGAAAGAATATCAGGAATGTTAGTGATTTCATAATCTATACTAGCTTCGTTAATGGCTAACATTTTATTCGCGATACCATCCGTAGTAATTTCTAAGCTGGCCTTCCTAGTATGAATTTTTGATTTTCCTATCTGGGGCATTTGTCTTATTGCAGCAGCAGCCCTGACAATTAAATCATTTGAATCATAATGCACGGAGTACCGAGTCTTATGCTTAATCCTTTCCCATAGCTCAACAAATTCTGTGTGATCGCGCCATTTAGGAATAAGATTCACTTTCTTACGCTCACGTTTGTTATTTATTCTCTCTTTATTAAAATTCTCACCAGTTTCTTCTTCAATTTCAGTTTGGAGAGACATAGCAAAGTCCTCGTAACTTTCATTAGCTATAATGGTTAGGCGGTTTAAATGATCGTCAAACACTCTCGTGCCTGTTTCATCTACAGGTAGACGTAGACCTCTCCCAATTTCCTGTCGCTTTTTTATATCCGACTTCGTTTCGTTTAAAGTACAAATTTGAAACACATTAGGGTTGTCCCATCCCTCACGTAAAGCAGAGTGGCTAAAGATAAAGCGAAGCGGTTCTTCCAGTGACAATAACCTCTCCTTATCTTTCATAATTAATTGGTATGCCTCATCGTCTGCTTTCGTATTACCCCTTGTATCTTTAGCTTTACCTTTTGTATCAGTTGCAAAATATCCATTATGCACTTTCTCCACCGGTGGAAGATTGAGATCCTTGTAACGTGGCTTAGAAGATAACTCCTTATATGCATCAATAAACCACTTACGAATTTTCCCATCATCTTCGGTATAATTAGCAACTTTATCGATAAACAAGAGGGATAGCACTTTAAGTCGTCGGCCTTCTGAACGCTTTTGTCTAATTCTTAACTCTTTCTCAAGGTGTTCCTTTACCGTTTCATAAATTTGCACCTTCATTAATTCGTTGGTTTGTCCACCAATAGTTTGCCCCTCATTTAAGGTAACACCATTAGTAAAAGCTATATATCCGCTACCTGCGTCGATATGATCTACTACGTAACCTTTATACACACTTCGTTCATTAGAGAGTTCATATAAATCTGTACCATTCTTACTTATCGATACGTTTTTTCGCTTCGGCCCACTTTTTTCTTGTACATCTATTTTTACTTTAGCGGTAATTTTTGTTTTTGTCGCTTTAATAGATTCAACAGCAATAAAAGGCTGATTAAAGTCTGGATCATCTAAAACAGAATCGACCCTGAATTATTCATAGAAAATCATTAATTGGTTACAATCGTTATTCCAATAAGCTTTTTTGTTAAATGTTAATTCACTTGATAAATGAAAAAAGAATCCATTTCTGATAAGGTTAAAACAACGACGAAATAACCACAGAAAGGATTCTTATAATGGCTACTTTACCGCAAATTACCCTTGATTTCAATCGCAAAATTAAATTGTCAAATGATGGAGG
>NZ_CATNHG010000082.1:2095-53502 GCF_950097965.1 Bacillus sp. T2.9-1 | reverse complement strand
CGACTTGCATGTATTAGGCACGCCGCCAGCGTTCGTCCTGAGCCAGGATCAAACTCTCCAATAAAGAGTTGATTAGCTCATTGCTAAACTCTAGCTTTTTTGTTACTTGTTGTCATTCTATAACATTTGTTATAAAACGATTATTGTTGACGTTTGTTTGTTCAGTTTTCAAAGAGCAATTTGTTTGTTGCTATCAGAAGCAACTTTTATATCATACCAACCTTTGATGAGTAAGTCAATTACTTTTTCAAAATAATTTTCTTTCTTGCTATCAATCAAAGTAATCAATAGCTTTCATAAGGCTGTTTTTATAAAATAACATCTGTTTACATTTTCGTCAACAAAAAACGATAAAATTATATCTTTTTAAATTAACATTGTTAATATAGCTATTCCCTCTATATCTATCATCTATCCAAATTATTATTTCAATAAAGTGAAACTTCCATCAGTTGGTGCTTTTTCCCCCATACTGAAGTTTAAGAGTAGGATAAAATTAAGTATTACTTAACAAGTTATTACAATCCTTTAAACTCCAAGTAACCTTACTTCTCATTATTCCGTTTAACAATCGCTTTTTTCCCACAATCCCCCCCCTTATATATAGAAAAAACCCGATCAAAAGACCGAGTTTCTTCTATATATATAATTACTTAGTAATCTTTACTACATCTTCTTCTTTTAGTTCCACATTACCAAGTTTATTAATTTGTACAGATTCACCCTCAGCTAAATTTGTAAATACAACAGGCGTAATAGTTGAAGTTGCATTTTCTTTAATATAGTCAAGGTTTACTTTCAATAGAGGTTGTCCTTGTTTCACTTGATCATTTTCCGAAACAAGTGTTTCAAAACCTTCCCCTTTTAACTTAACAGTATCAATACCAAAGTGAATAAGAATTTCTCGACCATTATCAGCCAAGATTCCAAGGGCATGTTTTGTTGGGAATAAGTTAACAATTTTCCCGTCAACAGGTGAAACAACTGTACCTTCTGAAGGAATAATCGCAAAACCGTCTCCCATCATTTTCCCCGCAAAAACTGCGTCAGGTACATCTGTTATAGCTACTAGCTCCCCTTTGATAGGAGCAACGAAAGAATCTTCACCAGTTACATTACCTTGTAATGCACTTGGGTTTACATCTTCAATTTGCTCTTTCACTTCTTTATCCATAGATGGTTGAGCAGTTGGGCGTGGTCTTTTCCCACTCATAATATCTCTCATTTGGCCTTTAATCGTTTCAGAACGAGGACCAAATATTGCTTGAATATTATTTCCAACTTCCAGTACTCCTGCTGCACCTAGTTTTTTCAGACGATCTTTATCAACAGATTTAATATCATTAACTGATACACGAAGACGCGTAATACATGCATCTAAATGCGCAATATTTTCTTGTCCACCCATCGCTTCTAATACATCATACGGAAGATCACTAGTTGTACCTTTAGCACTGCTTTCTGTTTCATCTGATTCATCTTCTCTACCTGGTGTTTTCAGGTTGAATTTTCGAATTGCAAAACGGAAACCGAAATAGTAGATTACAGCAAATACTAAACCAACAGGGATAATAATCCATGCATTTGTTTGTGGGTTAATAAGACCGAATAATACATAGTCGATTAAACCACCAGAGAATGTCATACCTACTTTTACATTTAATAAATGCATTGTCATAAATGATAAACCTGCAAAAACAGCATGAATACCGAACAATATTGGAGCTACGAATAAGAATGAGAATTCTAATGGCTCTGTAATACCTGTTAAGAAAGAAGTTAATGCTGCTGAAGCCATCAACCCACCAACAATCGCCTTTTTCTCAGGACGAGCCTCATGGTAAATAGCAAGAGCCGCAGCAGGTAATCCAAACATCATGAACGGGAATTTACCAGTCATAAATGTACCTGCAGTTAAGTTTTGAACACCATCTTTAATTTGGTTCATAAAGATAGCTTGGTCCCCTTTAACAATTGTTCCAGCATTCGTTGTATAACTACCAAACTCGAACCAGAAAGGAGAATAGAATATATGATGTAAACCAAATGGAATTAACGATCTTTCAATTAACCCGAAAATAAACGCAGATATTGTTAAATTAGCACCCAACATATTTTCAGAGAATACATTTAGACCATGTTGAATCGGCGGCCAAATAACAATCATAATTAAACCTAAAATAACAGCACATGCAGCTGTCACAATCGGAACAAAGCGTTTACCTGCAAAGAAACCTAAATAAGAAGGTAACTCAATTTCAAAGAAGCGATTATACATCGCGGCGGCGATAATACCGACAATGATACCACCGAACACACCCGTTTGAAGAGTAGGAATTCCTAAAACAGCTGCATATTCAGTACTTCCAACTAATGCATCAGCATCAATCCCTAAAACTGTTCCCATAGTAACGTTCATAATAAGGAATCCAATAATAGCAGCTAGACCTGCTACACCTTCACCGCCAGCTAAACCAACAGCAACCCCAACAGCAAATAGTAAGGAAAGGTTACCAAAGATGATATTTCCTGCATCCTCCATAACGGACGCAACCATTTCCACTCCACTATTATTCAAAAATGGAGCAATATCAAGAAGCGTTGGATTTTGCAACGCATTACCAAATGCAAGCAAGATACCAGCAGCTGGAAGAATAGCAACTGGTAACATAAGTGCTTTACCAACTTTTTGTAAAACACCAAACAACTTTTTAAACATTTTGTTGACCTCCTAAAGCAATTTTTCGGCTCAAAAAAGCGTTCTCAAACAAGAGTAAAAAACAAAAAAGGCATGAGCGTAGATAGATTGAAATAAACGCTAAGGTTAGGTTACCCTAAAACATTTAAATCAATCATCTTTTTCACTCATGCCTGATCGTATCAGTAACACGTTTATAAGATAATAACTATTTAATTTTTTTCTGAAGTCTTTGTAGATGCATCGTCAGATAAACTGCTTCTGCTTCAAAGACTGGCTTTTTCAATGCTTGTTGCATCACTTTTATGAGCTTCCATGCAAGATTATAGCACAGTGGATACTCACTCTTCAATAGCAAAATTATATTTTCTGGTTCTTCTACTTTTTCTCCTGAATTAACCCGTTCTATCGTAAAACGCAAATGTCTAACAAGACGCATATAGTCGATGCTATCTTTATCAATTTTTGTATCTAGTTGTTCCTCTATGAGATTCACAAGATGTGTAACTAATTGTGAATGCTGATTGACCTCTGATAAACTTTTGTTCATCATTGCACTATGAATATGCAATGCGATGAAACCGATTTCACCTACTGGTAATTGAAGCCCTGTTTGTTCTCCGATTAATTTCACAACCTCTTCAGCGATTGCATACTCAAACGGGTACAATGCCTTTGTTTCAATCAGAAATGGATTATTCAATACTAGCCCGTTTGTAACACGAGAGGCAGCAAACATAATATGATCCGTTAACGCTATATGGATATGCTCGTTAAGCTTTGTATTTGTCTTATTTTTAATTAACTCTATTGATGAAATAATTACATCCAACAACTCATTATCCACTTGTGGAAGAAGCTTCAAGTAATTGCTTTGTTCCTTTTCATCTTTTAGGACAAACAACTTTTCTACAACATTAACATCAATATAATCTCCACTTTTCTGATTAAAGCCTATTCCTTTCCCTATAAGCACTACTTCCCCATAGGATGGATGGTCTCCAATGAGCACATTATTATTCAGCGCTTTCTTTATTAGTAAATTAGGCATACTTATTTCCCCACTTCGACAGACTTCTCGGTACCTCAATGTTATTAAAGTCTTTATAGGAAGTCAACGAAAAAATGAGAAAAAGGACATCCAAAATGGACATCCCTTTTCTTCTTAGCAAAAAGACTTTTTCTCGCAACCCCAAAATAATACAATATAATATCGTTAACCCTTTATCACAATGAGTTATGAATCATCTTCCCTTCTATTGTAAGAAGATAAAGTACAATGCGAAGATGACAAAGAATATATACATAATTGGATTAATATCTTTAATACGACCTTTAACAATCATAACAATCGGGTAGAAGATAAACCCAACAGCTATACCTGTTGCAATACTATAAGTCAAAGGCATCGCAACGATAGTAAGGAATGCTGGAACGGCCACTTCAAACTTAGCCCACTCAATTTTCCCAAGGGATGAAACCATCAAAATACCAACCACAACTAAAGCTGGTGTTGTAACAGCTGATGTTACTACTTCCAACAGTGGGAAGAAGAATAAGGATAACAAGAAGAACCCTGCTGTAACAACTGCAGCAAATCCAGTACGAGCTCCAGCAGCAACACCTGCTGATGACTCAATATAAGAAGTCGTTGTAGATGTACCGAAAATAGAACCTACCATGGATGCAATAGAATCGGCAAATAACGCTTTTCCTGCTCTCGGTAATTTATTTTCTTTCATTAATCCAGCTTGGTTTGCAACTGCTACTAATGTACCAGCGTTATCAAAGAAATCAACAAACAAGAAAGTTAAAACAACAACTAACATACTTTGTGTATAAAATCCAGGATCCCCAAGCGCGGAGAACAATGATCCAAAAGTTGGCTCAATACTAGGAACGGTAGAAACCACTTTAGAAGGCGTATCAATTACTCCAAAAATCATTCCTACTACTGCTGTGATGATCATTCCGTAGAATACTCCACCGTGTATTCCTCTAACCATTAAAATAATCGTAACGAAAATACCAAAAATGGCTAGTAATGTACTTGGCTTGGTTAAATCACCAATATGAACAAGTGTCGCAGCGTTACCAACAATAATTTCGGAATTCTGCAATCCAATAAATGTTATAAATAATCCAATACCTGCGCCGACCGCAAGCTTTAATTCAACTGGTATCGCATTAATTAGTTTTTCACGAAGACCAGAAAGTGTTAGTAGTAAGAAAAATACACTTGAAATAAATACAGCTGCTAAAGCATATTGCCACGGATGTCCTTGTGTTAAAACAACGGTATATGCAAAGTATGCATTTAATCCTAAACCTGGAGCTAACGCAATTGGATAATTAGCAAATATCCCCATAATTAGAGATCCTACTGCTGCAGCAAGTGCTGTCGCCACAAACACCGCTCCATAATCCATTCTTAATGCATCCGGAAGATCAGCTACATCTCCTAATGTTAATGTAAATGGGTTTACTGCTAAAATATAAGCCATCGCAAGGAATGTAGTGAAACCACCTAAAAACTCTCTGCGGTAATTTGTGCCTAGTTCTTCAAATTTGAAAAACTTCTTCATTGATCTTTCCCCTCTCATAAATGCTTTAATAATCGACTAAAACAAAAAAACACTCCTACGATTAAAGGAGCGTTGACTAGGGTTTGTGAATACGAATAGGGAAACTTTCTCTTAAAATAAATATATAAATGAGTTCTCATTATTCCCTATTTACACTTACCTCGTAGTCAAGCTATTTACGGTAGCTCGGTAGAAACTTTTGGGCCGTATTCCCCAATATTATACGAGTAAAAAATATCTATCTCAGTTGTAAATCTAGTTTAACAGTTTAAAGAAAGCTCGTCAATACAAAAAGCGAACAATCGATAATAAAAATATACGATCGTTCGCTTTTTCTATAGAACTTATCTTTATAAAAGGAAAAGCTACTATTTTTTTCCTTTTACTCCCACTCAATCGTAGCAGGTGGCTTACTCGTAATGTCATACACTACGCGGTTAATATGGGCTACTTCATTAACGATTCTTGTAGAAATCACTTCTAGTACATCCCAAGGAAGTCTTGCCCAGTCAGAGGTCATTCCATCTATTGAAGTAACTGCGCGAATTCCGATAGTATAATCATAAGTACGCGCATCCCCCATTACCCCAACACTTCGGATATCAGGAAGAACTGTAAAGTATTGCCATACATCACGTTCTAAGCCCGCCTTTTTAATTTCTTCGCGTAAAATTGCGTCGGATTCACGCACAATTTCTAATTTTTCTTCTGAAATAGCACCTAATACCCGAATCCCTAAACCAGGACCTGGGAATGGTTGTCTCCATACGATATCATCAGCTATTCCTAATTCAGAACCTAGAGCACGTACTTCATCTTTAAATAGCGTATTTAAAGGTTCAATTAATTGGAATTGCATATCTTCAGGAAGCCCGCCAACATTATGATGGGACTTAATTGTTTGCGCAGTAGCTGTTCCACTCTCAATAATATCAGTGTAAAGAGTACCTTGTGCTAAGAAATCAATACCTTCTAGTTTAGCTGCTTCATCATCAAACACATAGATGAACTCATTTCCGATAATCTTACGTTTTTTCTCCGGATCACTTACGCCTTCTAGCTTAGACATAAAACGCTCTTTTGCATCAACTTTAATTACATTCATATTGAAGCCTTCTGTGAAAGTCTTCATAACCCCTTCCGCTTCCCCTTTACGAAGAAGTCCATGGTCTACAAAGATACATGTTAATTGGTCACCAATTGCTTTATGAATCAAAACAGCAACAACAGAAGAATCTACACCGCCACTAAGAGCACATAAAACTTTTTTGTCGCCAACTGTCTGACGAATTTTTTCCATTTCAATTTCAATGAAGTTTTCCATAGACCAGTCACCTTTGCATCCACAAACCCCAAACACAAAGTTTTTTAACAATTCGTTTCCATATACAGAATGACGAACCTCTGGATGGAATTGAACTGCATATAATCCTTTTTCTCCATTACTCATTGAAGCGATAGGACAAGAAGCACTTGTTGCATCAATTGTAAATCCAGCAGGAGCTTCTACAACTAAATCACCATGACTCATCCAAACGATTTGTTCTGTTGGAAGGTCAGCAAATAATTTCGAGTTATTTTCAATATTAATCGCTGCTTTTCCATATTCACGATGCTTTGCTTTTTCCACTTTTCCTGCAAAATGCTGCGTCATCAATTGCATACCATAACAAATACCAAAGATAGGAAGCCCTAAATCAAATATTTTCTCATCAACACCAAATGCATTTTCATCGTAAACACTGTTAGGGCCACCTGAGAAAATTATTCCTGAAGGGTTTAATTCCTTAATCTCTTCAGCAGTAATGGTATGTGGATGCAACTCACTGTATACTCCAAATTCTCTTATTCTTCTTGTAATCAATTGATTGTATTGACTACCAAAGTCTAGAACAACAATCATTTCCTGACCTTCTATATGCGCTTTCCCCATTCCTATTCACCCCAATTAATCTATTTGAATTTCTCTTATTACTATTGCCAAACACCTTCATCATTCATGCCTCTTATCTCCATTTCACCATCTTTTTTTAAGAAAAAAAGACTAGAATCGGCCTCAAATAAAAACGAAGGCAGAATTCTAGTCTTTTGGATTCCATGAAGAAGCTAAATTGGAAAGACTTATCTGCCTTCATAGTCAGATCATTTAAGGCGACCCGGTAGAGACTCTCGAACCATATCATCGAGGATATATGAAGGAATTATATATAGATGAGAATATTGTAACAACATGTCGAATCGATGGTCAAGCTGTTGTTTTTTTAATTAAATTTTCCCATAATTCCCTCAAATCTTCCCAGCTGCCTTTTTGCAATTGACCTTTATACAGATATTCCTCATATTTAGCAGTCAACAAGCTCATTTCATCACTTGAATAGATGTGATCAATTTGCTTCGCATACTCTCTTAAGGTAACTTCTTCCTTTTTCTTAAGGCCTGCTATTTCTAATAAATGCAACAATACGATATACGCTTTTGGAAAGTTATTTTCGCCAGTTGCATGTTTGAATTTCCAAATATAATAATAAGGCAACCATTTATATCGAAATTTATAAATAGCAACTCCTAACAACCCGATTAAAGCTAGTACAAAAGCAACCCATTGCCAATTTCCTTTGACTACAGCTGGATAATTACTCCACCCCTCCGTAGTTTGGGATGTTGGTTCTAACGTTTGTTCTTGCTCTTCCGGTTTGTTTTCAGGAGTTTCTTGCTGTTGTTCTTGTGCATCTGGTGTTTCGGATTCTGTATTATTAGAATTTGATTGATTTTCTATATCATTCATATACGTATTCGCATTGGAGAATCCTTGTGTTGGTTCAAAGGAAACCCAACCAACCTCTGGAAAATACACCTCTACCCAAGAATGGGCATTATTATTTGTTACTTCATAACGACGAATTTCACCATCTGTCTCTACAAAATCCCCTTCTGTAAAGCCCTTAACCCATCGAGAGGGAATGCCAATAGAACGCAGCAAGGTAACCATAGAAGTAGAATAGTTATCACAATACCCTAGTTTTGTTTCAAATAAGAATTGATCTACATAATCCTCCTCCCCATTCGGAATGGCAACATTACTTTGACTATAAACAAATCCATTAGAGGAGAAATAGGTTTCTATCGATCTTACTTTCGCAAACACATTTTCATCATTTTTCGTTATATCAACAGCAAGATCCTTCACTCTTTGCGGCAATGAATCTGGAAGTTGAAGATAACGATTCGCAATAGCTGGATTATCCATCACAAAGGCTTCCATGTCCGCCGTTGTTAATGCATCTAAGCTGTATTCCGGTATATCATATGTTACGGAATAACTTTCAACATAGCCATTAAATACCCCGCGCTCATTCCCACTTTCAATTTCCATATAAGAATTCGCAGCAGTCATTTCTTTTACTCCTAACGGATATAGGAAGTATGAAAAACCATTTGTAAATTGAACCGTGCTTTGCGATTCTGTCCGCTTCACATTTTCTCCATCAACAAAAGAAAGAAACGGAATCTCTCCACCGTGATCTAATACTTCAAAGTTATCTCGGCTCAATTGCAAAGATTCCTCTGACTGCACCCAGCCTTTTCCTGTATACGTATCTTTTGTTTCTACTTTCCAATAATGGGGCTCTTCCACTTCTGCGACAAAAACCATGGAGGAATCACCAATAAAGTCCCCTCCTAATCTAGAATCATCTACACTATATCCAACCCGATGAACACCATCTTCTCCGGTGCTGCCTCCTTCGTTCTCTCCACCTTTATTCCCCATCGTTTGAATAAAAGGAACTGGATCTGGCCAAATAGGATCTGCCTTTGGTAATAAGTAGCCAATTCCAGCACTCCCTATTACAAATACGAGCAACGGGATCATCCATTTTATAGTTGAACGATGGTTATTCTCAGAGCCTTCTTTGTCATTTAATCGAAAGAATGTTAACATCCCCATTACTGTAAAACCAATGATTACCGTCCGAATAATAGCACTAGTAGCACTATATATTGTAAAGGTATCTAATACTGTAATATAGATAATCGTCAACAAAAAGAAAGTAAAAATCTTTCTTCGTTTAATTAGCCAGTAATCGATTAGGTAGGCCATTAGCCATAGTAAAATAAAGCAGAGACAGCTTTTAAACATATTGGTCATTTCCGACCAATTTGTATCAAACACTAATACTAGATTATCAATAAATTCAGTAACAAAAGGCTGGATCCATTGGAAGGTTAAAAAGGACTCCTCAAAATATAAAGATTGAAGAACAAAGATAATATAAACAGTCTTTAATGTTCCGCTTAACAAGCTTGGTGCTCTAAAAAAGGCTAGTAATAAAGAAAGCGCAAGAAATAGATTAAATACAATCACATTCTCTGTATTCGTCAACGCTTCCAGCGGTCTAAGCCATTCCCAAATTAATAAAAATCCTAAGATATACAATAGAAAATTGGATATTGTGATGTGCTTTTTGCTAAAAGATGAACTCATTTAAGCCATCACCTCCAAAAAAGCCTCTTTATATCTTCCTTCAGAAACATGGATAACGCGAATCCCTCTTTTTACAGCAAAAGCACTTAATGTTTTTTCCCCACTAGATAAGCCTTCATTTTTACCTGTAATGACAAACACCGCTATATTATACCTTTTGCTAGAAAGCCAGCCTGCTTTATCTACTAGCTCTTTCGTTAACATGGATGTAATCAGCATAACTGTAGCTTGTTGCTGCAACTGACTGCTTTCATTATCCAAAACCTCTGCAAGTGTTATCTCCTTTGTAGTCCGAATCTTTGCTAAATGATAGAGTAATAGTTGTTGTTGACTTTCTCCTCCTCTTATTGGAAAAATTGTTCGATCTGTATCAACTGATAAAAGCCCTACCTGAGCACCTTTTTTTAAAATGGCACGAATTACTGAAGCCGTAAAAGAAACTACTCCTTCAAATCTCTTATTCTCTTCGCAATCCACAACAATCATAATGTCATGGGTCTGCTTTTGTTCAAACTCTTTTGTCATCATATTATTCCGCCTTGCACTTGCCTTCCAGTTAATCCATGAGAAGCGGTCACCAGGCTGATACTCTCTTATTCCAACTGCCATTGTCGTATCTCTTTGCACTCGTTCCTTCGAAGAAGTCATCCCTTGTTCAAAATGATTTTCCAAAGGCTTGTAAACCATCTCTTCAAAAGGAGGATAGACAAGTATCCGATCAACTTGAATATAAACTTTCTCCTTTTCAACAAGACCTAAAGGATCTCCTATTTGCAGGAAAATCTGATCAAATACATGCTCTCCTCTCGACAACTCTTTTACCGTATATTTATAAGTAAGAGTACGTCTGAACCCAGGCATTAACAGCTTCTTTCCCATTATCTTTTCCCCTACAGTCGAGCTAAACGAATCTTCCACCATGACATAGAAAATAGGGAAGAATGTCTTTCTTTTTAATTCAATTTCTACATGCATTTCTTCTTTTGCACTGTACTCATATTTTTGAATTTTTCGTTTTACCTGCCAGTCTCTAATTGGGTAACCAGCAATCAGTAGTCCATATAAAGCAAAAGGTAAAAAACTATAGAATAAAAACCAGCTAACAAATCCTCCTTGGAACATAGCATAAGAAAAAACCATCGCTATTAATAAAAATAATAAAATTAGTTTCCAAATCCGATTTAATTTTTGCAAAAGTCTTTTCATTACTTCACTAACCTTTGCACCGGTACAGAGACTTCCCCAACAATTCGATTGATAATTTCCTCTGGCGATATTCCATCAAATTTTGTCTCTGATTTTAAAATAATTCGATGGGCAAATACAGCTTTCACTAAAAATTGAACATCATCAGGAATAACATAATTTCTTCCTTGAATAAAGGCATAGCTTTGTGATGCTCTCATTAATGCAATCGAACCTCTAGGGCTGACTCCTAAATAAATTCCCGCATGTTCTCTTGTTGCAGTAGCAAGCTCCACTATATATTTCTTTATTGTGTCATCCACATACACCTGTCTAACTTCATATTGAAGAGTAAGCAGTTCATCCAAGGTCACAACTGACTCTAACTTTTCAATAGGAGCAGCTACTTGGACTCTAGTTAACACTTCCATTTCTTCTGCCACGGTTGGATATCCCATCTGCATTTTTAATAAAAATCGATCTAGCTGAGCTTCAGGGAGAGGGTATGTTCCTTCATATTCAATTGGATTCTGGGTTGCCATAACAAAGAACGGCTTTTGTAAATGATGGGTAATTCCATCAATTGTTACACTACTCTCTTCCATCGCCTCCAAAAGGGCTGACTGTGTTTTGGGCGATGTTCGATTAATTTCATCTGCAAGAATGATATTTCCCATGATCGGCCCTGGCACAAATTGAAATTCCAGCTCTTTCGGATTATAAATGGAGACTCCTGTTACATCAGATGGTAAAAGGTCTGGGGTGAATTGAATTCTACGGAAATTAGCACCAACTGATTTCGCCAAAGCTCTTACCATCATTGTTTTCCCGACTCCAGGGACATCTTCTAATAAAACATGACCTTGGGCAAGTAATGCAATTAAACTAAGTTCTGCTACGTCTCTTTTCCCAATCATTACTTTTTCGATATTACCGATTATTCTGTCAATTACTAAACTATGATTTCCTGCCATCCTTCTCCTCCTGTTGTATTTCTATTAAAATGCACCTATACTCACCCGAGCAATGGGAGTTACTGATTTGACGGAATACAATAAAGAAAAACTTCCATCAGTAGAGAATTTCATCCCCTCCACTGATGATATGTTAAACCATTCCGACATTACGAAAAAGTAATCTCCCGCCTATCTTTCTTGTATACATATTTGCAAGAGATTTCTTTTAGACATTCTCTCCCAAACTATTCTATTAAAACTGGTCTTCTATTCTATTATGTCCTATTCTTAAGATAAAAATTCCTGTGGATTCAATCCTAATTCTCGGCATATTTCTGTCACTACTTGTTTTTCTCTGTGATCAAAATGACCGTCTGCATAGCCAATAGCAATGCAATACCGTGCTACTAGTCTTGCAACCTCTGGCTTTGATCGCACTTTCCCTAACGCTCGAAAACACTCTGTCTGACCAATAATTTGATCGTATTCTATTTTGCGAACAAAGTGATTAAATTGCTGAACGACTCTATTTGTATCAAAAACACGCAATTCTTCACTTTGATGGATAAACTCCATCATTTTTCGTTCTTCTGAAGGATCTAATCTTCCATCTGCCATCCCTACTAATGCACATGCAGCCACAACAGCGTCTAAAACTTCCGGATTTTTATATCGCATGAAGAGGTCCTTTGCCCGTTGCTTCTGCTGTCTCCCCCATTCAGCATAATCTGTCTGAGATGGAGACCAATTATAACCACAACTATTGCAGCTAATTTTTAATTGGCCTTTTCCAATAAAGCCACCCAGTAGTCCAACTGGTCCTAAAATTAACCCGCCTATAGCCGCTTTTCCAATTCCAAATCCTTTTTCACCTGTACGGACATTCGTGCTATGGCACCTAATACACTGGAAATGGTCACTAGAATGATGATTATGCTGAGAAGCTTGTCCATACATTTGCGGATTATTTGAATAAGCCGAATGACCGGTTGGCTGGTATGCCTCTCTATTAGAAGTGGGATACGTTTGTGTTTCAAACGACTGGAAAGGAGGTCTATTTGGTTCTTGATAGCCTTGTTGAATAGATGGAACAGGTGCTGTTGGTTCATCATCAACAGTTACCCCAAAATTGCGGCATAATGCAGCTAAACCACCTTGAAAGCCACTGCCAACAGCATTAAACTTCCATTCTCCATTATGGCGATATAGCTCTGCTGCGACTATTGCCGTTTCAATTGTATAGTCTCTTCCAAGATTAAAACGAAGAAGTTCTACTTGCTCTTCCTCATTATATACTCTGACATAGGCATTAGATATTTGTCCAAAATTTTGTCCTTTTTCATAAGCATCATGGATGGTAATGGTAAAAGCAATACGTTGAATACTGGATGGTACTTGAGATAAATTCACTCTAATTTGTTCATCGTCCAATCTACCATGACCCGTCCGGTTATCTCCACTGTATATTACAGATCCATTAGGACCAGATGGATTATTGTAAAAAATAAAATCATTATCGCTCCATACTTTATGATTTTCTCCCAACAAAAAAGCAGAAGCATCTAAATCATAGTTGGCACCCTGTTGATTGATATCCCAGCCTAAACCAATTACAACATTGCTTAATCCAGGATGAGCTTTTGTTAAATCTACCTTTTGACCTTTGCTTAGCATGACCCCCACAAAGAATCTCTCCTTTTACATTCATATTCTTCCAACCATGTATTACCTATTATTTTACAGCATTATCTAGGCATTTGTACGGATATTCATTTACATTTGTATTACAACTATACCTATTACGATACAGCACATCAAAAAGTTTCTAGTTTTCACCATTTTCTCTTTCCATTCCTTTCTATATTCACCTATTCCTCTAGCAAGCTGTAATGTTTTTTTGGTGATTGTCATAAAAAAGATAAAGAAGACATCTTTGTAATAGATTTGGTAGGTTCGTAACGGTTATTTAACCAAATATTACTGACCACTATTGTAGAATGGATAAGTAAAGGAGTTGTTACTTTTGTTATTTGGTTCACTTATATGCAAAATACGAAAATATCATAAATATAATTATTATTACAGTGGGATATGCATCACTTGTGGAGATGTAAGAAAAGAGTATGAGAGAAAACAAGAAGATACAGAAACGGAACATGTAGAGGAGAAAGATTCTACAGATCAATCAATTAACCAGTAATCATTTATTATATAAAAGTTTTCCAACTACTTCATTATAATTATAAGGAGTCTAAAAACTTATTTGAGGGAAAAGAAGAGGCCGTTTAGATAGGCTTCTTCTTTTCTTTTGGAAAAAATAGTAAAGGGAAAGTTCCCGAAGAAATAGTGGCTGAAACGTAGTTAATATGGAATAGAATTCATGATTCATAACATTTCCTTATATATTTCTAGTCCTTGATGATGATGCTCATTCGTTTCTATAGGCAACTCATCATTTTTCAGCATATAAGAAAATCCTGTTAAAAGGATGAGTCCAAGACTTAAGGTAGCTGAAACGATTAAAAGATTGGAAGTGAATCTTCTTTTACTAGATTGATACTTCTTCACAATATGATAGATAACGAAACTACTTAGCAGAAAAATAGCATCTACCATAATTATTATTAAGACCGCATCTCCTTCTTTCAGCATAACTCCTAACATTGCTCCCATTAAAGCCCCTATAAAACTGGCTGCCCCTGCTTCTATCATTGCAACTATTGTGCTTTTAATAAAAAGGAAAAGAATGAAAGAGAAACTTACAATGATGGAAAGAATTGTAGCCATTCCTAATTCATTAGGCATAATGGTACCAAATAAAACGCCGATGGCCACACTAGAAGACATACCATACAGCATAGGCAAGCATTTCGCTGTTATTTGATTTTCGGGTAGGTCTTGTATCTGTGAATAAATAAAGAAGCTAAAGCCAATAAGGATGAGTGCACTAAGAATCCAAAGCATATACTGCCTCCTCTATTCAGTTATTGATTTCCTTAACCTAAGGAATTACACATTGTATACCATATGACAATAGGGAATGATATATAACTAGTTCCAATAGATATGTTGATTAGGATGGATGCATTTAGAAGTATCTACCAAATCCCCCTAACTTTGCTACTACACCAATAACCACGAACCCAATTGTTGCAAATCAGCTTTATTCCTGGTTATAAACTGAATATTTGTTTTGCAGAATGTGATAGCTGTGCTGCTGTACTACCCATTACAGCTTCATTGAAAATAATTCGTGTCATTTTTTAAATTTTCAGCTTTTTTCACATAGAATCTTACCTAAACTAGAGGTATAATTATATAAACTATATCGTCTCACGATATATCGCAAGAAGATATAATAAAAAAGGGAAGTGATTTCTATTTCAGGACATAACACGAACCATGCATTATCAGAATCAACTTACTATATTCTACTCTCTCTTCTTGCTCCTCAACATGGTTATGGAATAATGCAGGATGTAAAAAAAATGAGTAATGGCCGTTTAACACTAGCTCCCGGCACACTTTATGGTGCCCTTAAAGCTCTCTTAGATAAAGGATGGATTGAATTTACGAATAATGATGTCTTGGAGAAAAGGAAGAAAGTATATATCCTGACTAACGAAGGCTATCAAGTAGTTCAATCTGAAATCGTCAGACTAAAGGAGTTGTATCAAAATGGATTAATAAGAATGGGGGACAACTAAATGATTAAAAAAGTAAAAAGAAGTGTATTTAAAGATTTCTTTATCAATATTGAAAAAGAAGAGGCTTGGATAAACAATATGTGTAAACAAGGCTATGCCCTACAAGAAATTACTGATGGATACTATGTTTTCGAAACAAGTACACCAAGTAAATATATATACCGTATTGAATTTCTTAAACAAGATGTTTTTCAAAAAGAAAAGGATGACTATTTAGCACTAATGAAGGAGTTTAGCGTGGATCAAGTTGCATCTATTAAAAGATGGCATTACTTTAGAAGAGATGCTTCCTTAGGTGAATTTAAAATCTATTCTGATATTGATTCCCAAATTGAACATTACCAAAGAATTAATTTCATCTGGTATATCCTGGCTATTATCTTTATTTCTTCCGGGCTTTCTCAAGTCTTTCTCTTTAGAGACATCCATACTTTTGAAGTGATCCTAAATGCTGTTTTAGTTATAATAGGAATCTTCTTTCTTATTCTTGGATTTCCACTTACTAAAAAAATTTATGCATTAAAAAAGAGAAAAAAATTGTTTTAATGATTTTCTAAATCGCAAGGATTAGAGAGAGCGTCCATCCTGTTACAGCTTAGGTTTTCGATATATCAGCCAATACTGTTGGGGTTCCAGCCAATCTTCTATTTTATCAGCCAAACATACTAGGATATCAGCCAAACCAACCTGCATACCTAGACGCTTCTTCTCTAATTAATCTTTATAATCCCCCACTGCCTCCGCAATCGTCGTTTCACCAGAAACTATATCAAAAGCTTTATTAAACACGTTCGATTCCTGTAGTGAGGCAATTACCGTCTTTGCTACATCCTCTCGCGGAATCATCCCTCTTTCAAGATTCTCCCCAATCGTTACCTTTCCAGTTCCATCTTCATTCAAAAGGCCACCTGGACGAATAATCGTATACGTTAATCCGCTTTCCATGAGGATTCGATCTGCATAATGCTTTGCTACATAGTAGGGCTTAAGTTGTTCATTCCAGTTTTTTCGATTATGTGCTTGTAGTGCGCTAACCATTACAAATCGCTTGATTCCCATATTTTTTGATGCTTCGATCATTTTAACCGCACCATCAAGATCAATTAGCAACGTTTTATCATACCCGGTTTTCCCGCCTGAACCTGCAGTAAAAATGACTGCCTCACAGTCTCGAACAACACTCTCTAGCTGCTCAACCGTCTCCTCCAAATTGCCCATCACTGCCTCTACTCCGCTTTGTTCAAATGCTTTTAGCTGACCTTCTGTTCTGACTAATGCCCTAACAGAGTATACATGGCTCGCTTGTAATAACATTACTAACTGTTGGCCTATTTGCCCATTCGCTCCAACCACTAATACCTTCATTGTAAAAACTCCTTTCCGTTCCATCTTCTCCTACTATTATTTCATTTAAGAATATCTATTTCAAATAAGGCGCCTAACTAAAAAAGGCTTTCGCTCGACATAAGAACGAGCGAAAACCTTTATATATTTAATCAAAGTATCTTTCTATCTCCATTATTACTTCTTTTATCTCATTTACTATCCGATTTCGTTGTCTAATGAAAAAGGTACTGATAAACAGGAAATCTTCTTGTGTTGTATTGCTTCGATAGACGTCCTTCACTTTGGCTAAGCCAGGATAAGGCTGAAAAGGATACGTGTTATCATAATCATATCTACTGGAATAAGAGAACTTAAGTCTATTGAGTTTTCCACCAATCGATTTTAAAAGCTTATTATAGGAAGTTTTATCTGATTCTTCCTTTTCCAAAAGCTCTCCCGCCATTATCGAAACCCTTTCAAAGATTTGATGAATTTTAGTGAAATCGAAAGCTTCATCAGAATGATTGTCTAGATCTTTTATAATCTCCTTACTTTTTGCTAAAAAGCGAAGAAGGTTAATTGGCAAGATCGGTACATTCACCAAGTGATTCACTAGATCTATGTGCATCCCTGTATCTCTCTCCAATAAATCACAATCCACTTTATCAACGAGATCCTCTTCTGTATGCCACCACCAGTTCCCTCCTGGTGTTTGATACCTTTTTTCTTGATCGATTGGTTCATACTTTAGCATTAGATGGATAGGAATATTCGTTCCCCAAAAGGATTGATCCGCTCCCCGAGGCAAATAATCTGATCGAGATGGTTCCTTCTTTGTATAATCTCGAATAATATCGGTTAAAAGTTCTTCCTTTTCCATCGCTGTTGATCTTGGAACTACTTGAACATTTCCTTTCGTCCCTGGAAAATCAATATTAATATGTGCTACACACTTCTCATTGATTTCCTCCCAAAATTGATCACAATACCAGGCAGACCCTGCATATCTACCATTTGAATGTCCTGGCCACCAAGCTATTTTAATGCTTCGTTTACTTTTTTGAGTAGAAAATATCCGGGCCATCTCCAGCATCAAAGAATTGGCTGTTGCATTATCTGTTGCCCCTTTATGCCAGGAATCATAATGTCCTGATACCAAAATATACTCTTCAAGTTCCCCGCGAATAGTAGCAACTGGTAAACTAGTCTTTTTAACAGAATTTCTCACCTCTGTTTTCAATACGACTTCTACAGAATGCTCCTCTTTTATCCACTCAAGCAACTTGCTCCCATCTTCATGGTTTATGCCAACGACAGGAATTTTCGTCAGTTGGTCCACAGTTCCCATCGTAGGGGTACCCCAAATTGTTCCCACCGTTTCTTCATGAAGCGCCTTTTCCTTAGATGGCCATATATGAATAAGCCCTATTGCTCCTGCACTTTCTATTTTTTTCACATAATCCTCGTAATAGTTCCAGCTGATAATAATTTTGTCTTTCATCTTTTCATAACGCTCGACTGGTCCGCTTATCCCTGTTGAGTGTTCACTAAAGAAATCATATAGAAGATTTCCCTTTACCCCATTCGGAAGATTGGCACCAAATGATCTTGCTTTTGCGCGAATAGCCAGTTTCATAGGTGCTGTTACAAACACTGCCCCATGAATAGGATCACTAAAGTATCCATCGAATTGGTAACGATTATATGAAATATGATGCTGTTGCAAATTTCCCACTATATAATCTACCGCTCTTTCAGCTTCTTCCTCTCCTGTTAACCGTTCATATGCAGAAAGTTCCTTAACATGTTGATTTAAAAGTTCCTTATCCATTAATTCAATAAGCTGGGGGTTCATCATTACTCATCCTCTTCATCAATAGTGAATAATATCTGCGACGATGACAAAAACTCCGCCAATAACAAGCCATATCACCAATAATGGCCAGAAAAACTTTACCCATTCTTGATACTTTATTTTTGACACCGCTAAGCTTCCCATTAACATGGCAGAGGTAGGCAGGATACAATTAGATAACCCATCTCCTAGCTGATAGGCTAGAACAGCTGTTTGTCTAGTAACATCAATTAAATCAGCTAATGGAACCATAATCGGCATTGTTGTTGCAGCAAGTCCTGTTCCAGAAGTGATAAAGACATTCATAATCGTTTGAAAGAAGTACATGCCGAGAACCTGAATGTAACTTGGCAGATGGTCAACCATTATCGCTAATCCATTTACAACCGAATCAATAACATGTCCTTGCTCTAAAACAATAACGATTCCTTTTGCTAATCCGACAATAAAGGCACCAAAAGTGATATCTTTTGCCCCTGCCACAAATTCACTTGCAATTTTGCTAGGCCCATATTTAGATAGAAACCCTACTATAATACCTAACGCTAGAAAAAACGCAGCTAATTCTTGCATCCACCATCCCTTTTCTGAAACTCCCCAGATAAGGAAACCAAATCCTGCTAATATAGCAATGATTGTTAAATAGTGATTGACCTTCATGGATGATAATGAAGTCATATCGATATTTTTATGCCCTTCTTCTTTTTCAAGCTGGACAACAATACTTGATGATGGATTCTTTTTCACCTTTTTTGCATAACGTATAATATAAAAACTAGTAGCGATTAGCAGCACAACTAAAATAATCGCACGTAGCCACATTCCTGAAAACATTGGAATTTCAGCAATTGATTGGGCAATCCCAACATTAAAAGGATTTAGTAACCCTGCTGTAAAACCTGTCGCTGCACCTAACATAACCATGGCTGTCCCAGTTAACGCATCATATCCTAATGCTCTAGCAATCGCGATTCCAATAGGTACAAACGCCATTACCTCTGCTGACATCCCAATTGTAAAGCCACCGAATGAAAACAGGGTCAAGAAAATTGGAATAATAACTAGACCACGGTTCATAAAGGTTTTTCCAACTCTTCCAGCAACTGCTTCAATCGTTCCTGTAGAATTGATAATTTGGAAAACACCACCAACGATAAAGATAAAAAAGACTGTATCGCTTGCACTTACCAAACCTTGTACAACTGCTAGTGGCAGATTAAATAGACTAATAGGATTTTGTTCAACATGTTGGTAAGAATCCTGTACTACTACTGTATTTCCTGAGTTTGCATCTTCTACCCGTTCAAATTCTCCTGCCGGGAGTATGTAAGTAAGTACAGCTGCAAATAACACCATACATAAAATGATGACAAATGTATGTGGCATTCGAAGTTTCTTTCCCTTATTTGTTACTGGAGATGCCACATTGGACGCTAGCTTATTCGTTTTCAACCTATTCACCCTTTACTTTTTTATTCATCTATTATTTCACTTGCTGTTTGCTTCTTTTCCATTCCTCGAACTCACTGCGAATCGCTTTTAGGGATTGTTCGTTTGTGCATAGATCAAACGCTGTGAGCGCCAATGCTTTTGCAGCTTTATTTAGTCCTTTCATCCCTTCTTCTGAACCAGCAGCATCTACAAACTCTGGAGTGTGTGTATTGGCTGAATCCGTGATTTTAATATAAGGATGAATGGTTGCTGTCACTTGACCAACATTGCCAATATCAGAGGAACCGATTCCGCCTTTTTTAGGAGGATCACTTACTTCTTCATCCAAAAGCTCCAAATTGTCTTTGAATAAATGGGCAAGGGCATGATTATTGTTTCTTTCGGCATAGATAAGTCCCTCTTCAATCTCTAAAGCGGCCCCTACTGCCTCTGCAGAATATCGAGCAGCAGCATATACTTTTTCTCGAACTAATTCCAGCTGCTCTACGTTTTCCGCCCTTAGTAAAAATTCGGCTTCACAGTAAGCGGGCACTACATTTGTAGCCTCTCCACCTTTTGTGATAATCCCGTGAATTCTCACATCATCCTTAAAAAACTGACGCAAAGAGTTAACCGCAACAAATGTATGGATGACTGCATCCAATGCACTGATTCCTTGTTCAGGACTAGCAGCTGCATGGGCTGCCTTGCCATAATATTTAAATGTTGCATCTACACAAGCCAATCCTCCCCGCAAAACCATCGATTTCTTATGGGGATGACACATCATGGCAGCATCCACTTGATCAAAAACACCTTGTTCCACCATTATAATTTTTCCGCCACCTAGCTCTTCTGCCGGTGTTCCAAGAACAACGATTTTTCCTTTTAAATTTGGCATTGTCTCCTTTAGCGCTATTGCCGCACCTACAGCTGAGGTTCCGATAATATTGTGTCCACAGCCATGCCCTAATCCTGCCAACGCATCATATTCTGCAAGTAATGCAATCGTTGGACCACCAGGTGTCCCTTCCCAAGTCGCTCTAAATGACGTTTCTAATGTCGCAATCCCTTTTTCTATGACAAACCCCGCCTCTTCAAGTGGTTCTGTCAACCAGTTCATCGCTTGTTGTTCTTGAAAACTCACTTCTGGATTCTGATGAATCTTTAATGCTAATTCGCGTAATTGGTTATCCATCGCATCTACCTTATCGATAAGTGCTAGTTTTTCTCCGGCCTTCTCCAAATACATAAATATACAACCCCCGAAATATTCTGAACAATGATAATTATATTCACCATTGTAATACCCCTGTATAAATAAGTAAAATCAAGCTTTTTTTCGTTATTCATAAAATTTTTTTATGGATAACAGCTATTTTTGCATAAACAAAAATTTATAATTATACAAATATGACAAAAAAAAGAGAATCACATACTCATTCTCTTTCTACGAATTTTTCATATATCGAACAAACTCAGCTACTGTCGCGAGACTCATCGATTCTTCTCTATAATACATCCACGTTCTTCTTTTCATTTCCTGACCATTTTTAAAAATAAGCGGAGCATTATATAAATCGTCCGTCTGCTTTAAAAAAACACTAGGGATAATCGCATAACCAAGCCCTTTTTTCACCATTTCCTTACACGTTTCATAGCTATCCACTTGCATCGTTACTATTGGTGGTTCAATAAACCTTTGATTCCACCAATATTCAACGCTTTGCTCGAAAGGATTATATGGACTTGTCTTATACTTCAGAAGTACTTTAGGCTCTTTTCTATTAATCATCGGCATCTGAGGAAGCTTTTTTACATCAATCGGTTCGTTTGCAATAATACAGACATTCTCTTCGCTAAGTAGGTATTTCCCATCTGACCAGTTATAATCTCCTCTTACAATTGCCACATCAATTTGCCCATCTACTAGTAAATCCATCATTTCCGTACTAAATCCAGTATCTACATTCAATTCGACTTTCGGAAACATCTTTATTTAATCCTTTAAAATCGACGGCAAATTGTACAAACCAAAGTGACTATTCACACCAATTTTCAAACTTCCAATCAGTTCATTTTCCAAATTTAGCAGAAATTCTTTCGTCTTGCGCAAATCGCTAAGAATTCTTTTTGCATACTCTACTAAATGTTCGCCAGCTGGTGTCAGTCTTATATTTTTCCCATTTTTAGAGAGGATTTCAACCTGAAATTCCTTTTCAAGTTGGCGTATGCGATAGGTCAAGGCAGGCTGTGTCATAAACAGATGTTCCGCTGCTTTCGTTATATTTTGCTCCTTCTGTAAATAGAGGAGCAGCAAGCAATCCTTCTCATTCATTTCGTTTCCCCACCTGTTTCTTAGATTATCTCCTATTTAAGCATAGAGGAATAATATTGACTAGACCTCTTTCTCCTCATTAAAACAAACTTGTTTTCCCATAACTCTATTTTCTTTCTTATAATAGAGAAACTAAATATGATAAAATGGATGAATGACTAAAAATGAGTGCATACATTTAGCTAACTGCTTAATATAACATCCATCTTTTACTTATAGTAACTTAGGAGTGTACTTAGAATGAACAAAAAAGATATAGCAAACATTCGAAAACAATTCAAAATGAACAACGATCTACTTAGAATTACAGACATGTTTAATGTCTATGTCATGAAAGAATCGAGTGATATATTCCATTATCAAAGCCAACCATTCGGAATGCTTGACCAAGATCAACAAGAGTTATTTTTGCATAACTTTAAAAAATTACTTGCCGGCAATTTAGATGAAAAGCTCTTTGAATTAAAGTTTCAAAGGGATGCAGAGAATAATAGCCAGCTTATTTTACATAAAGGATTACTTAGCTCTGAAGTAGAAGATTGGAAAGACCAAATGCTGCAGATAGTGGAAAAGATGCTTAATAGCAGGCAATATGAAAAAGATATTGTCATTACATTCATTCGCGGAGAATATTTAAAGCCAAAGAAACGCCGCAATGCAGAGTCCGAAGAAAGTGAAAGAGATACGGTTTTCTCCCATCCTTTCATTTTATGCAGCATTAATAACACACAAGAGCCAAAAAAAGAATTGCTATTTGATTATGTAGAGAAAGAATTTAAATACAATATTGTTGTTGACCCCATTATTAATCTGAATGCACCCATGGGGGGATTTCTTTTCCCAAGCTTCACAGATAATGCGGCAGATGTTAATCATATTCTCTATGCTGCGGGCAAGATTCATGAGCCGGATTATCAATTTATCGAAGAAGTGCTCAACGGCGAAGAAATGATGACTGCTCAAGATGATAAAATCGTGTTTGAAGAAATAATTAAGGACGTAACTGGAGATCAGCTAAGCACCTCTACTCTTTCCAATGTTTACGAAGAAATTAACCGGATGATTGTAGAAAATGAAGAGGAAGAAGTTCCAAAATTAGATTCCAAAGACGTCGAACAAGTCTTAAAAATGAGTGGCGTGGAGGATATTAATCCAGAAAAAGTTGAATTTGCTTTCAAAAAGATCATTGATGATGATAAGTACGAGTTAAAAGCAAGTAATATCTTGCCAAAATTCACATCAAAGTCGATTAAAATCAGCACAAAAATTGCCAATATCGCAATAAGTCCACCAGACTTACGATATGTAAAACAAATCGAATTTAGCGGAAAAAGGTACTTGATGATCGAAGTCGAAGAAGACACCGTAATCGAAGGATTTACAATGATTCCCGAAGCTTTTGGCGGAAGTTCAGAAGAAGAATAAGATTCAAAGAGAGGTTGGGACAAAAGCATTTCAACCAACAACAAACACGAACTATAATGTAATTAATTTACAAAAAGTTCGTGTTTGTTTTTTAGAAAAAGGTTTAAAAACGAAGTGTAATGGAGCGGAAGACGCTCGACTCCTGCGGGAAATAGAGGAAAGACTGAGACCCCGCAGCGCATGCGAGGAGGCTCAGCTTCCTCCCCGCGGAAAGCGAGCATCTGTAGCGCAATGGAACGACTTAGTTTTTAAACTTAACTATATTAAAAAACATAGATAACCATCATGAGAAAGTAGCTTTATTTAAGAGCTAAATTAAAGATTGTTCGTCTTTAAAGACTAGTTATTTACTTATGTCCCAGCCTCAATATATCTTCCATACCAATTTTCAACTTACTGCTCTAGTCGCCACTAACACCTTTATTGACTAGGTTATTTACTTTTATGTTTTTCGCGAATAATCCTGTATAAATAAGAACAGTCCCCACCATCACAATAATGCCAATGTAGACAGACATCATCGTTGGAATTAAAAATGCCCCGATAATAATACTAGCTCTTGCAATTAAATCTGCTCCACTAAATGACAAGTTGGAAAAAGCAGAGTAAGATCCACGTTTATCGCTTGGAATCATATTCGCCTGCTCTGCATTTCGAATCGGCGAATAAATTAATTCGCCTATCGTTGCTATCAAATTAAATAAAACAAGCATATACCACGTATTTGACGAAGTAACAGTCGCATATCCAATTCCATATAGAATAAGACCTGTTATTAAAGCATTCTTTTTATTCATCTTATCTGTGAACCGATTGATAATAAAAGTAAAACAAACTACAAGCAGCATATTTTCTATATTTAATATACTTAGCATTCGTACCCCAACAATTTCAAAGCTTCCAATACGAACTGCTTCAAAAGTTTCAGCAAGGCGAATCCCAATATAACTATTTAATGAAAATTCTGCTGCAAAAATAAAGGTGGAGCCTGCAACCACTTTTACAAAGGCTACATCTTTAAACGCCACTTTATAATTGCTAATTAAGTCAACCAAGACATTCTTGTGCTTTTTGTGTAACTGATTTGTGAACTTGTCCTGCAGCCAAATCCCATAGGCAATTGGAATCATTGTAGATGTACAAGTCAGCATGATGAATAATTCTTTCTGATGATTTAAATATAAAAGTCCTCCAAGTGCTGCCCCAATAGTCATCGATAAATTCACTAGCCAGTAATCCAGTGTATAAACTGCCTTTCTATTTTCTGGTGTTGTGGAATCAATAATAATCGCATGCATTGCAGGTCTCCCTAGACTGCTTGTAATAATAAATCCAACATACGCCAAAGCAAACAAGACAATTACTTTATTGGTCGGAAATAGACTGATCGTCATGATTAAAAAGAAGAGTGCATTCAGCCAGGATGTTATCATTAAAACCTTTTTTCTGGGAAAGCGGTCAGAAATATATCCTCCAACTAAATTAATTATAAATCCGATAACCACAGTACTAATCAAAAATAAACCCGCCCAAATTTTGTTTAATTCCTGTGCAAAGAATAAAGCCATAAATGGCATAACAGCTGATGAAACCGCCCGATTAAAGAAAGAGGTAATCATCCTAACTTTGATATTTCTCGGTAATTCCTTCCATTTCATGTTGTCTCCCCCTTGTTATTACTGTATATTAAACTAGACGAATAATTCTAAAAATAGACAATTAATAAAACAATGTCCCCTTTTAGGAGGAAAAAGGATGGATAACAAATTACTTACACTTTGGAGATATTATCCTTCAGGCAGTATTCGAATGGAGGAAATTTCTGAAACCTTGCAATTGAGCTCGAAACAAACAACACGTTATTTAAAAAAATGGATGGAGGAAGGCTGGCTATCCTTTACACCCGGACGAGGACGCGGAAACATTTCAACATTGGTATGGAAAAAAGAGGTGGAAAGTTCTTACGAAAAAGAGGTTTTAAAGCGAATTGATCTGGAACCAGTAGAACAAACAAGCAAATACTTAATGTATAATTGGTCCACAAACAGCAAAATGAGGTTAATGAATAAATTTCACACAAAACTTGGCTTTGTCCAAGAGTCGAATGATAAATTAATCGTACCAAAAAGATATCCTTTCCATTCCACCCATCCACTTGAAGCTGGGGATGTCTTCAGTGCCCATTTAGTGGCAAACGTGTTTAATCGGCTTGTCACTCATACAGAAGAAGGGAAAGTATTACCTGAAATTGCCCATAGTTGGGATAGCACCACTTCTAAACTAAGACTCTATTTAAAAAAGGATATTAAATTTCATGACGGTTCCGTTTTGACAGCAAATGATGTGGCCGAATGCCTTGAAAAACTTCGGACACATGCTTATTACAAAGATTTATGGACACCTGTCAAAAGTATCGAAGTAAAGTCTCCACTTATACTGGATATTATCCATCCCAATGGATGCACCTATATCCTTCCTATGCTTAGTATGATGTGTGCAAGCATCTATAGAGAGACGAATGAAAAAATATTGGGCACCGGTTACTTCATCCTTCAACAAAACATCGATAAAAAAACAACTTTAACTGCTTTTCAAGATCATTTTCGAGAGAGGCCATTAATTGATGTAGTAGAATTCATTCAAGTTCCTGAGGATTTTAAAGGAATCTATCATTCTCCTATGGAAAAGGATACCTCTTCCTCCATCGAAGTAGAAAGCGACTCGGGGTTTGGTATCATCGTAATGAACTCCTGTAGAAATTCTGCTATTAGACAGAAGCGAGTAAGAGATTACCTCCATTGGATTATCGCTAAAAATCGTCACACAATTGGTGACCTAAGTTCAAGACTAATACCGAATGATAAGAGTATAATAGTCGGTCAAAATCAACAGCTGACTATTTCTGAAGTAGAACGGCCAACATTTTCTAAACCCATTGTGATAAGAGGTGCTAGACATACTGCTAATACCACACAATGGCTTGCAGAAATATTCGCAAAAGAAAAAATCCCTATAGATATTCAATGGTTTTCCTTTGCTGATATATTAACAAAGCATCCTAAGACATTAGATGTAGATCTTTTCGTACATGGAGAAGTTTTTGAATTCAATCAAGATTTTTCCTTTTACTATTTTTTAATGAATGGGTTTTCTCCTCTTTCCCAAATGATAGCAAACAATGGAACACTTACAAACTTAATGGGAAAATATAAGGATACACCATTTGAACAATGGACAGCTTTAAACCTAGAAATCGAAAAAAAATTGATTAATCAATCGATTATGATTCCACTTTATTATCAAAAGCGATATATTCCATTTTCAACCGATATAAGCAATATTAAAATTAGCCATTTTGGCTATGTAGATTTTTCAAAAGTATGGGTTCGGCCGAAAGAATGAGTGGTATAGGAAAGACACAATCTCAGGATTTTTTTAATGAAATGCATTATTAACTTAGTAAAACAGCACATAGAGTTCCAGAAGATATGGCAATATAAAAAGATACACTGCTGGACTCTATGGAAAGGAACTAAACAGATGAAGATTCGCTTTGGCTATGTGGCAAATGCATTAGGATTATGGGATGCAAGTCCTTCAAAGGCTTTAACCTTCTCTCGATATTCAGCCCTTCCTAAACAGGAAGCCACAGAAAAGCTACTTGCTGTTACGGCTCAAAATTTAAAAAATACGAAAAGAATTCTCTACTATAATGCCGCCAATGAGATTTCATTGTATCGGTTATCCAGTTCGTTAGTGCCATTAGCAACTCATCCAGAGTTAGAATGGGATTTCATTACTCCCTTTAAAGAGCAATGGAGAGAACTTGGCCAATTAATTAGACAATTTAAACTTCGGGTTAGTTTTCATCCCAATCAATTTACACTTTTTACTAGCCCTAGAGAAGAAGTAACCATAAATGCTGTAAAGGATATGGAATTTCATTATAAAATGCTAAAAGCCATGGATGTACTCGATACTAGTATCATTAATATTCATATTGGTGGGGCATATGGAGATAAAAATACTTCTTTACGTCGATTTCATCAGAATATAAAACAATTGCCTGTAGAAATCAAAAATCAAATGACGCTTGAAAATGACGATAAAACGTATAACGTGAAAGAAACACTGATAACTTGTGAACAAGAAAACATTCCGATGATTCTTGATTATCATCATCATATGGCAAATAACGAGGATATAGATTTATCTCTTTATTTAGAAAGAATTTTTAACACATGGAATAACAAAAAAATGGTCCCTAAAGTACATATTTCTTCACCAAAATCGATCCAAGCCTTTCGTTCTCATGCTGACTTTGTTTCCATTGACTTTGTACTCCCCTTTTTAAAAATGGCAAAAAATCTTAAACAGGATTTTGACATTATGATAGAAGCAAAACAAAAAAACCTTGCCATGTTGAAGCTGATTGAGGACATCGCATCTATTAGAGGAGTAAAACAGACTTCTGGTGGAACGATAGAATGGTAGGAATGACTTTTGAATTATATATTAAGAGGTGACATCTATTGACCATTGTCCGACTTGGATACGTTGCGATGAGCATGATTGTAAAAAATTCATCCCCATCAAAAACAATGACATATACTCATTTTCAGAAAATCGAGGATCGGGAAGCAGCACTCCGTAAGTTAGAACGGATTGCCTTACAAAACCTCCAGAATACCCTTCGCCTCTTAAGGCACACTGCAGCTTCCGATATACATTTTTATCGTTTAACTTCAAGGCTTATTCCGTTGGCAAACCATGAGGAACTTCTTGATTGGGATTATATGAAACCACTAAAGGAACCTTTAGGAGAATTGGGGGCATTTGCAAGAAAACACAAAATGAGAATCGATTTTCATCCTGATCACTTTGTTCTCCTTAATTCGCCTCAGAAGCATATTTTGAAAAACTCGATTAAAACGTTAAAATTGCACTATTTATTATTAAAAGGGATGGGCATAGATACAATGCATCGATGTGTCATGCATGTTGGAGGAAATTACAAGGACACAGAAGAGTCTTTAGAACGCTTTATAGAAAATTGGATGCTTGTCCCAAGATCACTTCAAACCATGATTATGCTTGAAAATGATGATACCTCCTTCACTTTTGAGAATACACTTTACTTATGTGAAAAATTAGGAATTCCGCTTGTATTTGATTATCACCACCATCTTGCTCACCATTCTAATAATCCCCATTGGGAAAGTAACTGGGACCGGGTCATCCAAACATGGAGAGATTCTTCTCTCCCCATTAAAATGCATATTTCGAGCCCAAAAAGTGATAAACTTTTTCGGCATCATGCCGATTATATCGATATAAATATGTTCTTCGATTTTCTAAAAAAGATTAACGGAAGTATAAGCCAAATCGACTGTATGATTGAAGCAAAAAAGAAAGATAAGGCACTTTTTAAACTTATGAAAGAAGTTAAATTACGAGGGGACGTGGAGATTATTGATGGCTCTTCTTTCCGTCTAAAGTAAAAGGAAAGAAGAGTCTGTTGAGTGATTCATTCATTTTCTAATGATAACTCTTGGGGCGGTTCACCGTGCATATTTAAAATCCGAACCACTTCAGGAGTTATTTGGAGATATACATAGTTTGGATCTTCAGGCCCTTCAAACCATTCTTGAAAAGAGTCATCCCAAAACTGTTTTTTCAATGTTTCTGTATTGTTAATAGCAGACTTCCCTGTTATTTCAATATACGTATCACTTTGCCCCTTTTCTTCATATCCTAACAATACAGCAACGTAAGGATTTTTTTCGATTTCCTCTATCTTTTCTGTATCCATTTGAGTTGGTGTATATAATGTTAAATCATCATTGTAATATGTCATATATCGTGAGTGGGGTTTATTATTTTCAACAGATGAAAGTATTCCTGTCCTATGACCTGAGATAATTTTAATAGCCTGATTTTTAATGTCTTGATTTGTCATAATCTGTTCTGCTCCTATTTATTGTTAATTTTCTACTTTTATTAGTGTTCTAATTGATTGAATTCCTGCATGCATTCTTGAACCAATGTAACCCCTTGACTCATAGTTGCTCCGCCTCCAAATGCAGCAGTTACACCCACAGCTTCTAAGATTTCCTGTTCGGAACAGCCTTGATCCAAACATCCCTTTGTATGATAAATAATACAGTACTCATCCTGTGCGTGAAGGCTGATTCCTAAAGCAATTAATTGCTTTTGTTTTTGAGATAAAGCTCCTTCTCCAAAACATGCTTCTGTAAAAGCATTAAATCTACTTGCAAATTCAGGCATCTTCCCAGTAAAATCACCAAGCCCTTTTTTATACGTTAACAGTGTAGTTTCGATTGAATTTCTAGCATCCATTTCTTAAACGCTCCTTTTTATCATTGTGTATATCAGCATTATTATGAGCAAAAATAGAACGATTTAATAAGCGGATTTCATTTCCCACCACTTCCAAAAAAAGTAATACATACTTAAAGAATCCAATGTAAAAAATCTTAATAGATTGAATGTAGAAAGTGAGTGAATGACACTGTATAACGAAAACCAAACCTTTCAAGCCGGAGATATCGTCTATGTATTTTACAGAAACCCACATACCCAAGATGTAGCTAATATTCAAGCTGCAGCTATAGTTAAAAATCCTGACGATTCCAATCAATTATCTTTATTTTTATACGAAAATTACTATCCTCTATCTAACGAGGTTGCTGTATATACTACAGAAGAAGAAGCTCAGCAAGCTTACAATTACTATTATGGAGATGTTTCGGAAGGGAGATTGGAATGATTAAACCATTTACACCGAAGCTAGTTTATTTTGAACCAGATGCACTAAACTATCCATTAGGGAAAGGGCTACTTGAAAAGTTTGAGAAAATGGATGTAGAAATCCGGCACACAACTTCCCATAATCAAGTTAGAAACCTTCCTGGAGACAATGATTTTCAGCGTTACCGGGTAGCAAAATCAACCCTTGTCGTCGGCATTCGGAAGACGCTCAAATTCGATACCTCGAAGCCTTCTGCTGAATATGCCATTCCTTTTGCAACCGGCTGTATGGGACATTGTCACTATTGCTATTTGCAAACAACGATGGGAAGTAAGCCTTACATCCGTACCTATGTAAATGTTGATGAAATTTTAGAAGCTGCCGATCATTACATGCAGGAGCGCGCTCCTGAATTTACTCGATTTGAAGCATCTTGTACATCCGATATTGTCGGTATTGATCATTTAACCCATACCCTTAAACGTGCGATTGAACATTTCGGAGAATCGGATTACGGAAAACTGAGGTTTGTAACAAAGTTTCATCATGTTGATCACTTACTCGATGCCAAGCATAATGGAAAAACCCGCTTTCGTTTTAGTGTAAATGCTGATTATGTCATCAAGCATTTTGAGCCTGGAACCTCTCCTCTAGCAAAAAGAATCGAAGCTGCTGGAAAAGTCGCAAGAGCTGGATATCCCCTTGGATTTATTGTCGCTCCAATTTATCTCCATGAAGGATGGGAAGAAGGATATCTTCACATGTTCGAACGACTGGATGCTGAGTTGCCGGCCGAAGCAAAAAAGGATTTAACATTCGAATTTATCCAGCACCGTTTTACAAAACCAGCCAAAAGAGTCATACAAAAAAATTATCCGATGACAAAATTAGAGCTAGATGAGGAAAAACGAAGATATAAATGGGGAAAATATGGGATTGGGAAATATATTTATCAAAAAGAAGAAGAAGAAGATATTAAAAATCATCTTCATTCCTATATGAAAAAATTCTTTCCAGATGCTAAGTTAGAATATTTCACGTAACTAGTGGATACGGAAATGGTTACTTGATATAAAGATGTTTAAATAGCCACTTCACTTTAAAAAATAGCGGCAGCTTTCTAAATATTTTATTCAAAACCAAGCGATTCTTTTTAAATGGCTGTTTTCTAAAAGAGTGTTTCTTTTTCAATAGAAAAAACAAAATTAATTAGAAATACTGAGCTTTTGACTCCTTATGGTAAGCAAAGTGGATTCATCATAACAAACTTTACGAAAACAGCCTTTTAAATAGATTACTTTTTCTTATTCCATCTCATTCATCTTCTTCATCCTCTTCCAGCCAATCTAAAGAATAATAAATAGCACAAATATCATCATGATATCCCCATCCAATTCCATCTGTGTCACCGACAATCGAATAAAGACGATCTTTAAAAATGTTGTAAAATCCCTCGCTCTTATTGCATTCATTCACTACTTTGTTATACATGGAAACCATACTATTATAGAATTTTTCCTCTATATCACCATACGTATTGGTAAATTTTGTTCCAGTTTCAACAAAGTAAAGCATCAAATCTATTGTTTTACCCTCATCAGAGGAAAGTTTCTTAAAAGTTGAAATCGCATCTCTTGCTACTCCCAATCGCATTTTCGCAAAACCGCGCTCTGGGAAGAATTCATCCCTCACTATCTTTTTTGTTCTCTCATACAAGTCTTTAATGGCTTCTTCTCCTATAAACTTATTGGACAAATACTGCTGAACATCTTTATTAATTTTATACATCTCTGAAATTAACTGAATTAATTCATTTTGTTCCAACTGTTTTAGTTCTTTTTTTAGTTGATTTAGTTTTAATAATGCCATTTGTCCACCATTCCTTTACTATAAATTATTGCAAATGCTAATAGAATTTTCCAAAAGTATTCTACATAAAAAAGCTTTACTTTTATTTAAAGCAAAGCTTCACTAAAATGCAATTAAATTTTTCTATAAACAACACTATAATTTATCTAAATGCTAAGGAACCATATTACCAAACCATGCTAGAATCTGAGGATCTTCTATCTCCACACTCCCAATCGGAAACGGATTCCTTGATTCCGGTCCATGAAAATCACTTCCTCCAGAAATAAGAAGATTCCTATCTACTGCTAATCCTCTCCAATAGTCTTGGTCCTTCTTAGTATGTTTGGAGTGATACACTTCGATTCCATCCAAACCAGAATCGATTAAGTGATGAACATTAAAATCGTGCTTATACATTCCTGGATGAGCAAGAAAGGCAAGACCACCAGCCTCATGAATTAGCTTAATGGCATCCACTGCAGAAAAAGTTCCTCTTTCTTCAAAGCCTGGCTTCCCCTTTTTTAAAAGTTCTTCATACGCCTGTTTACTGTTGTGAAAGTATCCAGCTGCAACTAACTCATCTGCAATATGTGTTCTAACAAGAACTCCTTTTCCCACACGTGCAAGGCAATTTCCAAAAGAAATATTAAATCCTAGCGTCTTCAATTTTGCTACAATTCTTTTTCCCCATTGCAACCGATCCTCCACTCTCCAAAGGACATGTTCCTTTAAGCTTGGATGCTCTGGGTCAAAGTTGTAGCCTAAAATATGAAGTTCTCCTAAAGGACCATCTGTATTCAATTCAATCCCAGGAATAATTTTCAAGCTATTATTTCTATAGAATAGAGCCTCTTCATAACCCGCCAATACATCATGATCGGTAATCGAAATGATTTTTAGCCCCTTTTTTATACTATCTTCTACTATCTCTCGAGGATTCCAGGAACCATCTGAGTATTCAGAATGAATATGCAAATCAATCATCCTATTTCCTCCCTACCTGCTACCTACTAAAACAGCTTTTTGGGCTGTGCCAGTATATATTTTTAATGAAACAGAGTCACCTGGTAGGAATCTTTTTTCAAAAACAGAAGCATAAACATTAATCATCTCTTCACCAGACTGAATGCTGTAATGGATTTCATTCCCTTGAAATTGGGCAAATTGAACAATTCCAGTCATCTGATTCTGATCCACCTCGCCAAGCTTCCATTGCTCCGGGCGAACAGGATAAAGATTTTGAGCTTTTATTTCCTTTGCTATGCCAATATCTGTCCAAGAAACAGCAGGAAAATCAGCTGGAATAAATTTATCCTCATTCACCCACTCCCCTTTTATTAGATTGCCTTTCCCAACAAAAGTGGACACAAATACGGACTGCGGAGTATTATAAATACTTTCAGGTGTACCTATCTGCTCTATCTTCCCATGGTTCATTACAACAATTCTATCGGCCATCGCCAATGCTTCCCCTTGATCATGAGTAACATAGATAATTGTTGTACCCATTTTTCGGTGAATCGCGCCAATCTCTCTTCTCATTTCCATTCGAAGTTCTGCATCAAGCGCACTTAACGGCTCATCCATCAAGAGAAGAGACGGCTTTGGAACGATTGCCCGTGCTAGTGCAACACGTTGTTTTTGTCCACCGGAAAGTTCAGCAGGATAACGATCTTTCAAATGAGAAAGTCCTACCATTTCTAATGCTTCAGAGACCCTTTTTTCCTGCTCCTCCTTCGCATTTGTTTTGCCAAATCGATGATGCTTTAGGGGAAATCGAATATGCTCTTCTACTGTCATATGCGGCCATAATGCAAAAGATTGAAATACCATACTAATATTCCTTTTTTCAGGTGGGACAAGTTTACTGGAGCTTGCTGCTATTTCATCGTCTATGGAAATTGTTCCTTCTGTTGGTTTCATGAATCCTGCCAAAAGCCGTAGCAATGTAGTCTTCCCACATCCAGAAGGACCAAGTATAGCGATAAATTCTCCGTTTAATAGCTCCAAATCAATATTCTCAAGAGCCGTATAATTTCCATAATTCTTTTTTAACCCATCAATTCGAATCACTCTTCATCACCCTCTTCTTCCATATTTTTTCGAAAAGAACAAACAAAATCCCCATTGTTAATACTGCTGTTACAATCAATGTTGAAAATGCTGTGGAATAAGTGGAGTATCCAGCTTGCTCAAAACTAAAGATGACAACACCAATCGTTTCAGAGCCGCTTGACCATAAAAGACTTGAAACCGTAAGCTCCGTTAGAGCAGTCAAAAACACAAGAGCAGCCCCGCTTAATACTCCAGGCATAAGTAGTGGAAAAAGGATACTTTTCCATTTAACATACGCCCTTGCTCCTGAAGTTCTTGCTGCTTCCTCCATAGAAGGATCAATTTGCGAAAAGGCAGTCAGGCTTCCTCTCATTTGTAGAACCGTAAATCTAGTTATATAAGCAATCAATAAAATCCATATCGTTCCATAGACTCCTGGTTGCACACCTGGTAATGGCTGAAGCCACATTAAAATAATCGCCAAGGCAAATACCGTTCCTGGCAAAGCATACGGAATAGTAACAATGATTTCCGAAGCCTTCACAAAAAAGGATGGCTTTTTAAAGCGAATATAGGCAATCACTGTTCCAATAACCATACAGATTAACATAGTAGCAAGTGCTAGGGTTACGCTATTCCCTATCGCTGAACCGGTTTTAGCATCTTCAAATAGCAGATATCGGTAATTTTTCAAAGAAAGATTTTCCCACGAAAGCGATAATCCATATGCCCTGATAAAGGAGGTAGAAGCCATAACAATCAACGGCACAAGGGTTGTGAGCAACAAGAAAATCCATAGCGCTGACTCCGCAACGTTCCTCCACCCCCGCGTGAGATAATATCTTGGCTCTGTATCTCTTGCAGTTGTTTCACTTACATTACTTTTTCTAATAATCGCCCATTGCACCACTGTACCAATTAACGCGATCACGCCAAGAATAACGGAAAGTACAGCGGCTCTGGAAAAGGCAGATGGTCCATATCCAATTATCTGTTCATAAATATAAGTACTTAATACACGAATATTTGCTGGAATACCAAGAAAAGCAGGAATGCCAAAGTTATCAATATTAGATAGAAAAGCAAGAATACCACCACTAGCAATCCCTGGCAGCGCCATTGGAAGGATAACTTTTCGAAATACAACTCCACCAGACGCTCCGGAAGTGCTGGCAGCATATTTCAGCTCTCTTGGAATACGACGAAATACCTCCACACTCATCAAATACACAAGGGGATAATGAGAAAGCCCAAGTACAAAAATAATTCCTCCCATACTGTACAAATTAACAGATTCATTAAATAGAAACTGGATGGGACCATTTCCTCCAAAAAACTGAACCCAAGCAAGTGTTGAGATATAGGAGGGGATTAAAAACGGTAAAAAGATAAGCAATTGCAGCCATTTTTTTGCCCGGATATTCACATATGCCATTGTAAAGGCAAGCCCTACTCCTATAACTAAGGAAAGTACTGTACTGGAAATCGTAATAATAATGGTATTTTGAATCGTCCTCCAGGTTGCTTTTTCTAATAGTATTTCCTGATAAAGCATGAGACCAACTTCTTCTCCATTGGAAACACTCAGCCAAACAAGACGACAAACAGGAAGCAAAAATACAAAGATAAGCAACAGAAAGCCGGGAACGCCCCACCAATTACGGGTAAAATAAGAAAAGGAGAACGGAGATAAAGCTTCCGTTTTCCTTTCTGAACTCTGAACATGTGAGTTCATTCTGTCCACTCCTTCTTAAAAAATGTTCTATTCGCTGATAACTGTTTCAAATTCTTTTTTATCAGCATCTCTTGTCTTATACAATTCCTGCACATCTTCCGAAAGGACCTTTATTTCATCAATTGTTTTTAGTCCTTCAGGAGCTTCTATCCCTTTACGAATTGGAGTATAGCCAAGCTCTGCAGCAAGCTTTTGTCCATCTTCTGAAAGAACGAAATCAACAAAAGCCTTTGCTGCTTCTACATTTTGTGCGTCCTTCATGATTCCAATGGGTTCCGTAATAACTGGCACACCCTCTTCTGGATAAATGAGCTCAACTGGAGATCCCTCTGCTTTAGCACGTGTAACGAGATAGTCAACAATCATTCCATAGTCCTTTTCTCCGCCGGCAACACCTTTAAGTACATCGCCATTCCCCTTTGTTACTGTTACATCGTTTGCAGCAATATTTTTATAAAAATCCCAGCCAAATGTATCTTGACGTGTAAACACACCTAAATTATAAGCAGCAGCACCAGAGTATAACGGGCTTGGCATAATAATTTTTCCTTTTACCTCTTTAGAAGTCAGCGCATTCCAACTCGTAGGCATTTCTTTAACATTTTCCGTATTTACTACTAAGCCTGTAGCCATAACCTTTGTTCCAAAGTAAGTATGGTCTGGATCAATAAGCTCTGAAGGGATTTCAGTAGCTTCTTCTGTTTCATATGCTTGAAGCATATCTTCTTCCTTTAAGCTTTCAAATGTTACTGCATCTGCAACCAACAGTACATCAGCCTGAATCTTTCCAGCCATTTTTTCTGCTTTAATTTTTGAGATTACTTCTTCTGTACCAGAGCGAAAGGTTTCTACCTTTACATCAGGATATTTAGCTTGAAATCCTTCTACCAATTTGGCAGCATCTGCATCCGGCTGAGAAGTATAAAAATGGAGAGTGCCCTCTACCTTCGCCTCTGTAGTATCCGTATCTTCTGAAGCATTACTTGTCTCACTGCTTTCCTTACTACCGCACCCTGCAGCAAAAGCCATCAAGATTCCAATTATTAAAACAAGCATCCATTTACGCATAATCTATTTCCTCCTCATCTGTACTAGTAAAATTTAAATGAGCAAACCATCTTTCAATTTGTTCTTGTTTTCTTTTATGAAACGTTCTAAACTCAATCGGTGATACAGTGACAAACCCGTTTCTTAGTAAAAAGTAATCACTATCTGTCTCAAAATCTTTCATATTATGTAGCTGATCCTTCAACCAGTAATAGACTTGTCCATGGGGATCATTTAAGCCTACATAGGAATATCGAGCAACTTTCATATCAAGTGGAATAATGCGGACTCCCTTACACATTTCCCTTGATAAATAAGGTAGATTTACGTTCAAGAAAACACCCTTTGGAATCTTGTTCTGTAGAAGCACCTCCATAAGAGGATAAAATAGCCTTTTTACCTTTTCATAATTAATGTCCTTGTCAAAAAAGGCATTCAAAGATACTGCCAGAGCAGGAATACCATAAAGCAATCCTTCTACAGCCCCAGCCATTGTTCCTGAGTAATAAAGGTCACGACCTAGATTTGGTCCAAGATTTATTCCGGAAATAACAAAGTCAGGCTGCTGTTTCATTAATACTTCCATCCCCAGCTTCACACAATCTGCTGGTGTTCCATTAACTGCCCAACAACCTTTTACACCAGGAAATAGGGGAAGTGGCTTTGCCTTTAAAGGCACTCTCAACGTAATCGAATGACTGACTGCGCTTCTTTCCTGATCTGGACAGACCACATATACATCAGCAAAATGCTGCAACACTTCAACCAGCGCCTGAAGACCAGGAGCAAAAATGCCATCATCGTTTGTCACTAGAATCTTCATTGAGGCACCTCCTTCTGTATTTCCAGGCTTTTTAAATAGTGAAGATTATGCTTCCACCAATTTAGATTTTCCGATGCATCGAAACCTTCGACCACTACGGGGAGAGATGTGATAGCAAAAAACTCTCTCAGCATATTACGATCTAGTATGCCAGTACCAAGGGGAACATGTAGCTGACTTTCGGTATTATCACTAACATGAATTTTGTCCACATTTATTAAGTCGGCAAAGGCACGCCCGGGAGCTCCCTCCGAAATATGAGCAACATCAAAGGTTGTTTTCAGTTCCGGTATAAAGCTTGCAATCAATCGATTCATCGTATCAGGGCTTGTCACAAATTCCTTTGCTTTTACCTCCATTAATTCTATGCTAAGGGTTTTCTTATACTGCTTCGCTGTTTCTATTAAAGTAAAAATAGATTCCATCATTAAAGTCTCATATATTTCCTGTTTCATTTGGGGAAGAGTCAGCCTCCCTGGGTGGAATGTAATAGAGTCTGCACCTATCTCATCTGCTAGCTTAATGGAATGTTGAATTTGCCTTACAGAGCTTTCTCTTATTTCTTTTTCTATAGAGCAAATGTTCAAGTCCCAGCTTGCGGCATGCATAGTCAGGTTGATAGACTGATCTAGATTCGCTTTACGGATTTTTTCTGGATTTGTTCCGTGAAACCATACCTGCTCTGCCCAAACCTCCAATCCTGATAATTCATTCTTTTTGGCAATCTGTACCACTTCGTCTACTGGATAAGCCCAAGCTAACGTTGAAGCAAAATGCATAAAACTCCCTCACTCCTTTGATAGAATTATTAACAATGTTGTTTCTTCTATAATTAAATTCTAGAAAATAAATATAAAGGTACTTTGGGGAGTAATGTAAAATTATTATTAATAAGGCGCAGGAGATTTTTTGAGAGATGTTTGATTTATCAATAAAAACGATATCTTTTGTAAAGTGAAAGTAAACTTTTTACATTACGTTAAAATGCACGACTAATTATGAGAATGATTATTTACAGCATTTTTTAAATCTAGATATTTACAGCGGAAAAGAAGCAAATTTTTCACAATGTAAAAAATCCTCCTGCTATGGCAGAGGGATTTAAATCTAACTTTATATTCAAGAACAATTCTTATATTCCCTTTTAATAAACAACTACCTTTTTCATTTTCAAGAAAAATTCAATATGCTCTCTTAAAAATTCAACATAACGATCTACCTCTTCCATCGTTGAATAAGGAGAGATTGTGAAAAACTTATGTGCATATATAGATACTCGCTTATTGGAATCGGCTGCTTCTACAAGACGCTGTTTTTTTGTATTTCCAAAGAAGACGGTATCTCGTTCAGCACCAATTATTTCGGCAAACTCGTCATTAAATTGATTAATTTCATTTATTTCTTCCACTGTTAAAAGTCCACCTGATTCATCCTTCCATTTAGAAGTTTCAGGATAAAAGCGGAATGTTGTAATCGGCGAAACTTCATTCGTAATTGCCACATTTGAAATTTCCCTTGTTAACGTCTCTCTAAATTTCATATTAACGCGAAGATAGTTGGCTAGAAGCTTTTGATACCCTTCCATCCCAAATGCTAATAAAGATGCATAGATGGAAAGAGCACTTCCCATTCGCGAACATTCTAATGTGTAGCCTGTATGATAGCTTCCATAGCCACGATTCCCAACATACGGAGTTTCCTCTTCGTCTAAATCAACATACTTCAGATTCTCTCTATTTTTAATTAAAAATAAACTCGTAATATACGGAGTTTGACCTAGCTTATGAAAATCAAAGACCATACTATCTGCAAGCTTGATCTGCTTAAACTTCTGCTGGTAGGATTTCAATACTACCTTAACATTGTCTTCCAATTGAAGTGGGTTATTATCAAAGCCGTACGCATTAAAGAAGGTGTACAATCCTCCCATTGCTGAGTCGGCATGAATATAGATGGGGCTAAGACCATGCTTGCGCTCTAGCTCTTCCGCTAGATGCTTCATGGCCTCTATATCATCAATCCCAAATGTATCAGTTGTTCCCATTGTTGCAAGTATATAAAGTGGAACACCGCCTTTTGAAATTACCTGCTCCATTTTTTCTTTTAAATCTTGGAGATTCATAGAATGATCCTGATTCACCTTCACACGAATCATGTTTTCTACCCCAATCCCCGTTGCTTCTACAGATTTATACAAGCTGTAGTGGGATAACTCTGAACAGAAGCAATAAAGATTTTTCGGAATCCCCTTTTGATTAGAGGAAGGTGCATAACGGGCAATTGCAAGGCGTAAAGAATTAAACACCGCTCCTTGTCCTCCCCAAGTTGTATATCCAGCACTTAGATTTTCATCATAGCCAATTAGCTTGGACAGCATACTTGTTATTTCGACCTCCGCTGTAGCGGCCGCCGGACCTTCTACATCCCAAAGGTTGTTCCCATTGACAAGCACCATAACTAAATTCCCAATGATACTAGCAATATTCGGAAGGGGCGCCGCATTGGCTACATAGTTTCGATTTACATATCGATGTCCTTCCACTAATTTTAGAAGCTTCTGCATCACTTCCTCCATGGATACACCCATTTTCGGAACATCTGCCTTTTCAATAACACGATTATAGTAGTCCTCTGTGTATTCTGGCATTTCTCCTAGAGTTAGTTTGTTAGGATCCTTTAATTCATCTATTTTCGTTAAAATGGTTTTAAAGTAGGACAATAATTCCTCTCTTTGAAAGTTGTTCCCGTCCATGCTTGGGAATAATTGTTGTATTTCCTTCATTATTTGACCTCCGTGATGTTCTTGCTAGAAGTAGCTTTTATTTAAACAAAGCTATAATCCAATCTGATAATCCTGCCGCATCTAAGAAAACGACAATAATCGCAATGGGAACGATGTACTTCAACAGAAAATAACAAATGGAAAAGAATGTGTATCTTACATTCGATCCTTGCTTTAATTCCGCAAATAAATCTTCTCTTGGAATTTTTCGCGATACAAAAATCGCGATTAATAAGGCACCTAATGGCATTAAAATATTACTAACCGTGTAATCCATCAAATCAAAAATAGTCTTATTAAAAAGATGGACATCTGCAAGTACACCATAAGATAGACAGGATGGAACACCAACAATAAAAATCAGCATCCCAATTATCCATGTACTTTTCTTCCGTTTACTTGCATCATTTTTCGTAACTGCTGATACTATAATTTCAATCATAGAGAATGCTGAAGTGAAAGCGGCAAATAAGAATAATAGTAAAAATGCCAAGAAGAAAAGCATCCCAAAAGGCATATGGGCAAACACTGCAGGTAAAACCGAGAATATTAAAACCGGCCCTGCATTCGGTTCCATGCCAAAGGAGAAAACACCTGGAAAAATAGCTAATCCCGCTAATAAAGCTATAACAATATTTAAGATAATAATAGAAATAGCTGATTGAGGTAGATTTTGTGTTTTAGGTAAATAAGAAGCATATGTAAGCATAACCGAAACACCTAAAGATAATGTGAAAAATGCTTGCCCAAGGGCAAATAGGATACTCTCAGATGTCAGCTTTGAAAAATCTGGTACAAGTAAAAATTTCACACCCTCCATTGCTCCATCCAAGCTTAAAGAACGAATCACTAGTATTAAAAACAAAAGCAATAACGCTGGCATCATCACTTTACTTGCTAACTCAATCCCTTTTTGAATCCCTTGAGCAACGACAAGGATTGTGACAAGCATAAATACAAGCTGTGCCGCAATAGTCGGATATGGGTTAGAAATAATGTCGCCAAAAAGCTCTCCATATTGATCCTGAGTCAATCCAGCTAATCCACCGCTCAAAAGCTTCACAATGTATAAAATAATCCAGCCACCAACAACGCTATAAAATGATAGCAGTAAAAAGCTTGTAAAAACACCGAGTTTCCCGATAAAGTTCCACTTTGGATTTAATGCTAGCTTGCCATATGTTTGAACCGGATTACTTTGTCCCATTCTCCCAATCATAAATTCTCCTAATAATAAGGGCATTCCCAATACTAATGTAAAAACTAAAAATAATAAGAGAAAGGCTCCGCCGCCACCTGTTCCAGCTACATAAGGGAATTTCCATATAGCTCCTAATCCTATCGCTGATCCAGCTGCAGCTAAAACAAATCCTATTTTTGATTTCCATTGCTCTTGTTGTGCCATTTCTACTCCCTTTCCTTTTGAATACTATCCTTCTGCTACGATAGACAAATCCAAATAAAAAAAGTCCACACCAAGGAGGACGTAAAAAAGCAATATATTGCTTGATTAGTAACTATCCAACCTTTTCGGCAACCCGGCTACCATAGAAGTACTTCTTTAGGCCCGCAGCTTTGCGTCCTCATCTTTCAATGAGTTTGCTATTTTCGAAGGAATATTACAAAATACTTTATTAAAATAAATTATTTCAATTAATCTACAAATGAAAGCTTCTCACAAGTTTAATCACCTATGAGAAGCAGTTTCCAACTTAACTGGCTACACTACCCTTACCTTCAATTTGTTGACCCACTTCTGTTTCAACACCCTGATTCCACGTAGAAAGTAGTTTGTCTACATCATTTTTCAATTCCAAAAGATTCTCCGCTTCCTGAACTAGTTTTTGAATCGTTTGTAGCTCTCCATCACTAATCCCGATTAATTCCTCAAACATTTCAACAGATTCTCGCGAAATAGCCGCTATCTGAACAATCGTTGTCATGATTTGTTGAGAAGCCGAGGATAATTCTTCTGTGCTCGCAGAAGAATTTTCATTATTTTCAGCAATGACCTTTGTAGTAGAGAGAATTTGTTCGAACATCGTACCAACTTCTAAAATATTCGTGTTCGTGTCTTTAAACTCTTCTGTACCCTGCTGCATTGAATTCACAACTATCCCTGTTTCCTCTTGGATATTTCTTACAATATTTGATACTTCAGAAGATGATTGACGGGACTGTTCAGCCAGTTTTCGCACCTCATCAGCTACGACTGCAAAACCTTTACCATGTTCCCCCGCACGAGCTGCTTCTATTGCTGCATTCAATGCCAATAAGTTAATTTGCTCAGATATTCCTGTAATTACCTTTACAATTGTACCAATTTCTTGAGACTTTTCTCCAAGCTTATTAATGGCATGAAAGGTTGTATTGATTGTTTGGTTAAATTGCTCCATTTTTTCTAAAGAGTCCTTAAGCTTTACATTTCCTTCTTGCGTCAATTCTAAAGTAGTATTGGACTGTTCCGAAATTTGATTGGACCTTATCGATAAATCTTCGATGGCCTGGGCCATTTCTTCCATTGATAGGGCGCTTTCCTCTGTTGCTACTAATTGTTTTTGTAATCCTCTACCTACCTCATCAATTGCTGCTCGGACAATATCAGCTTTCTCCATAGCATTTTCACCAATTCCAGCTAGATTTTCTCCTTTTGTATGGACATTTTTTGAAAAAGAAAAAAACTTTTCCCTTACACGATCTAAAAACGCAATTAGTTCATTAAATGTAATATGATAAGAACTTGTCCCATCTACTTTGCCACTTCTATTTCCTGCAGCTATTTCTTTCATCCCGTTTATTATTTCTTTGTTAATAGATGGATGATGTTTCAGCGAAAAATATCGGTAAGCAAAATACACTGTTGTTCCCAATAAGATAACAATAATAGCTAATAATATAGCCTCCATAATAAATAACTCTCCTATTTATAAAATTTAATTAGACTGCTGAAAGTTTAAATTTCTTTAATAATTATATAAGTGCCGTCAGCAATCGTTGTAGGAATATCTTTTAATCTACTATTCTCTTGATATTTATGAACAATATAATTTCCTTCTACATCTTTATATTTTTCCATCTCGTAATATTTCTCCATCACACGTATAGATTTAGGATTTGTCGCTTCTGCTAAAACAGCCTTCAATCCTTGTGAAGAGGCTTTCGTTATTAGTGTGCTTCCTAATTGCTTAATAACATCGTGACGTTCCTGTTCGGCAGTTACACCTAACATGAATAAATGCAATATTTCTCCATCCTTTAGCTCTCTTCCATTTCGTTCTTTATAATCTGCTAGGAAACGTTTATCTACATCTTCTAAAACATGTAGAATAACATTCATATCAGAAAAAGAACCTTCAAACACATCTTCTCCAATAATCTCTGGCGCATTTATATCTCCAGCTAGAACACCAACAACCTGTTGATTACTATCTAAAGCTACTGCACAATATCCTTGCTCTACAGTAGATTCTATATATTCTTTCGTAAACTGATAAAAATCTTCATAATCTATATTTAAAAGACCTACCATTGGCTCTTGAACCAACTTCCCTGCTATATTCAATCCTATAAATGAGCTTGCAAGACAGTCAGCTGCCTTTTCAATCAAAGCCGTTTGTCCTTTTGATAGAATTTCATATGTATATAACGTTTGTACTTGTTGCACTTGATGACTCCCTTTTCAATTAAAATATATAACTCTCTTAAAATAATTTATACCTAACCTTACATAGAGTGAGATACTTGATCAATAATTTTACCTGTGAACTCAATTCTTTCTAAGGCATTTCTAATTTGCACTTGGGCAATTTTAGAAGAAGGCTTTACAACAAGAACTTCCTTAAAACCTAAGCCAGAGTAAAATTGCATCGTTTGTTCCAATTGTGGTACAACTTTTGATGGGACTGGTGTTTGGTGAGTAGCATCCACAACAAAGGTATAATCTCGTCTTGACACTTTATTAATCGTCTCTTGCAAATCCACCATATATTCCTCTGCGTCTTCCTCTCTCATCAATCCATGAACCTGTACATGGATTTCTTTCGAGCCTTCATTAATCGCCATTTTATACTTCTTTTTGTCTACTACAATCATATCTATTCTCCTTTTCCTTATATCCATGTTTTCATCTTTTTTCCAAGAAGTCCAAAATAAATAAAGCTATCCCAGGAATAGACAGGGATAGCCAAATAATCGTTGGTGGTTATTTCTGGCAACCCGACTATCATTATCCAGAAGGATTTTAGACTCGTAGCTTTGCGTCCTTACCTTTCGATAAGTTTGCCTTTTTCAATTTTAGAAAACTTCAGTACTATTTTCACGAATACAAATCACTACTTCATTATAAAGAACTTGTCATTTTTTGTCGATACTAGTATTTTTTATTCATATCAAATATACAAAAATAGTACTAATTACTCTATTCCGTTTCGCAACCACAAAATAAAAACCCCTTCCTCCTAAAATGTCGAAAATACGACAATTACTAGGAGGAACAGGCCAATATAGATTACTAATCTATTATTATGTCATTAAACATTTGCCCAAATACCGACACTCTTTATCTCCTTATACTCAGGCTGCCAAACAGCATCGACCACGGCTTTTGGAATATCTGTAAGCTCCACTCTTGCTATCCCTTCGTTTAGAGCAGCCTTTGCTACTTCTATTGCAACATAGATAGATACATCATGTAATTTCTCAACCGAAGGAAGCAAGGAAGCTCCAGGTTGGTTGGGTTCGCACATCTCAGCAACTGCATTTGCTGCTGCCGCAAACATTCCTTTTGAAATAACTTGCGCTTTTGAAACAATGGCTCCAAGCCCTAGTCCTGGGAACACAAATGCGTTATTTGACTGACCGATTTCATAGCAAACACCGTTATATTCTACATTGGCAAAGGGGCTTCCTGTGGCAATTAGCGCCTTACCATCCGTCCATTTAATCAAATTTTCTGGAACTGCTTCCGCAAGTTGTGTAGGGTTGGACATTGGCATGATAATTGGACGTTCCACATGCTTTGCCATCTCTTTCACAATTTCCTCCGAAAAAGCTCCGCCTTGGCCGGAAGTACCAATGAGGATGGTTGGTTTCACCCTTTTCACCACTTCCAATAATGAAATGATTCCGTCCTCATTTTGATCCCACTCCTTTACTTCCTCCGCTTTTCTTACATAAGGCATTTGGAAATTCAGTACATCTGGTGTTTCATCTGTCAGTAGCCCTCGATAGTCAATAGCCCAAAAATGATCATAAGCCTCTTTTTTTGTTAATCCTTGATTTTCCATGGCATCAACTATTTGGTCTGCGTTACCGAGACCACCAGCACCCGGTCCAAAGACAATAATACGTTGATCCTTCAGAGAATCTCCTGTAACTTTTAACGCAGACATAACAGCAGCAAGTGTCACAGCACCTGTTCCTTGGATGTCATCATTAAAGGTAAGGATTTTGTCACCATATTTATCCAAGATATTTCGTGCATTTACATTTCCAAGATCCTCCCAATGAAGAAGTACTTCTGGGAAAAACTTTCTTGAAGTATGAACAAATAAATCAATGAAATCATCGTAACGCTCACCACGGACACGAGGGAACTTATTACCAATATAGATAGGGTCTTCAATTAAAGACTGATTGTTCGTACCAACATCCAATACAACCGGCAGAACACGGCTTGGATCAATACCAGCTGCCGCTGTATATACTGCTAGTTTACCTATTGCAATATTAATACCGCCTACTCCTTGATCCCCTATACCGAGGATACTTTCAGAGTCCGTAACAACGATTAAGTCAATGTCATTTCTGGACTTCCCTAGATTATAAAATGCTTTTTCAACCCCTTCAGGGTGATCAATGGAAAGATACAATCCATCTGGACGATGGTAGCTATGAGAGTATGACTGGATAGCATCACCGACAGTTGGGGTATAAACGATTGGAAGCATCTCTGCTAAGTGTTCTTTTAAAAATCGATAATACAAAACGACATTTCGATTATATAAATCGTTAAGCAAGCCGTATTTAAAAAGATTGGTGGTCCGCATCGAATATTGCTCATAGATTCTGTTTACTTGTTCTTCAAGTGTAAGTACTTGTGGCGGCAATAGACCATCAAGTCCCAGATTTTCTCTTTCCTCTTTCGTAAAAGCAACACCTTTATTTAAAAAGGGATTGGAGAGAATTTCTTTTCCTTTTAATGTTGTGATAATTACATTTTCAGACACACTCATAGTGGTAGATCCTTCTTTCTATATGAAATTAAACTATTAACCTTACATTCTCAAAAACAAATTTCTTCCTTCTCATATTAATACTGATTGCTATTTTCCACTAGGATATTTAATTTAAATTCATTATTTTGTAACGAACAATGCAGCAAGTAACCAGGATTGCTTTCCTCTTTATTTCATTCCCTATCCTTATTTATGCTGCTGGTACAATCGAATTCTTAGCTTTTTTCTTTTCCGATCTTTTATAAACATAGCTAACAATAATTGGACAGATGATTGCAGATACTACGCATGCTGCTGCAACTTGGGCAGTAGCTGCTGGTGCTATAGAAGCTAAAGTTGGGTCTGCAGCTGCAACAACTGCTGGTGTAGCTACAGCATTTCCTGCAGTTGATCCTGTTGCTAAACCAACGATAGGATTTTCTTTAAATAACTTTAAAAGGAAGTAAGCCCCAATTCCAGTGAATGCAGCTATCAATCCTAGTAATAAGCCAGGGCCTCCCGCTTCTATTATCGTCCTAAGATCCATTCCTGCTCCTAATGGGAAGGAGAAGAATGGGATTAATAATAATTTACTGCTTCCTAGAAACTTTCTCATATCAGGATCAATATTTCCTAAAATCATTCCTATTAATATTGGGATTAATACTCCTACAAGCGCATGAAATGGAATGGAAGCAAGACCAGAAGCTCCTAATGCAACTAATGTAAAAAATGGACCGTCTTTTAAAGAAAATAACGCATATGCTCCTACATCCGTTTCATCACCATAGGAGGAAGCAAGTGATGCGTACAAACCACCATTAGCATTTAATAACGCTGCAAGAATGGCTAAAGGGGATAATCCTAGAATTCCAGCTGGCCCAAAGATTATGGCTACTGCAATCCCTATACCTGCCCCTACTATAAATTTTCCTGATAGTAAGATTGCCCCTTTTTTAATTGCCTTTGGAGCTAATTTAAAATTAATTTGCGAGCCAATTAAAAACATAAAACATGCCAAAATGGTCGATGATGCTTCTTTACTAAATAATGCCGTAGTAAAATGATCAATTTCTAAAAATTGCGGGAAAAATGTGTTCGTTAATACCCCTAAGAATAATGGAACAACCATCATCCCACCTGGAATTTTATCAAGCGTTTTCTTAATCGGAATATGCATACTTTATCCTCCTAAAAAAAGTTTATATTATTACTTGTGAGGAAGCGATCTAAACATTTTGATTGGACCACGAATCCCCTTTTGTTTTTACATGTTCATCATACCCTCCGGTTAAACGCTTTCATAGTTTGTGTAAGTTTAATCATTCTTTTTGTAAATAAAAAAAGTAAGCGGTTTCCAAACCTGCTTACAAAAAGTTTTTTATTAAGTGTTCCTTCCAGTAATTATATTCATGTTGATAAACAGGCCTTCCAATCGTTCCATAGATAACCTTCACTTCAAGTATTCCTAAATCCTTTAGGAAATTAAGATACTTTCTAGCAGATACTCTTGATATTCCAACAACATTTGCTACATCATCCCTTGAGAAAGGTGCTTCCTTTAATTTCTGAATCGCATCCCATATTTGCTTCAGGGTATCTTTTGTTAACCCTTTTGGCAGTTCCTCTACAATAACAGCCTCTTCTCTATGTAAAAGGAAGGAATCCAGTTCTTGTTGACTAATAGAATCCCGCTTATCCGTCATCCTAGTTTGCTCAAGGTAAGTAGTGAGAGCAGCATTAAACCTTTCAAACTCAAAAGGCTTAATTAAATAGTCGACAATACCCTGCCTTAAGGCTTTCTTAATTCGTTCAAAATCCGAGGCTGCCGATATAATGATAACATCAATTTCAAGTTCATTTTTTCTAAGATAGGCTAACAGTTCTAATCCGAGCTTGCCTGGCATAAAAATATCTAAAAGAATCAGCTGTACTTTTTCTTTTTTCAATAAAGCGATCGCTTCATCTACTGAATTAGCTGTTTTTGCCAATTGAAATCCATCTATTTGCGAAAGGTATCGTTTATTTATTTCCGCTACCATCGGGTCATCTTCTACAATCATTACATTAATCATTTTTCCTCACCTCTACTTTATAAGGTATATACACGGCAAAAGTTGTCCCCTTTCCAGGCTTTGACGAAATAATGAGATCCCCTTCCAATCTTTCTACTGCTTGCGTTAAAAGAAACAAGCCAAATCCTCGATTATTTCCTTTAGTAGAGAAACCTTTATCAAGAATTTTATTTTGCAGGGAATTCGTCATTCCCATCCCTGTATCTTTGACTTCAATGGTTAAAATCTCTTCTGCATAATCCAATTTAAGATCTACCTTTTTGTTTATACTATCTACACTCGCCTCAATAGCATTATCAAGGATATTCCCAATAATCGTGATTAGTTCATGGGTAATTTCCGGGTTTGCAGGCTTTGGAAGTTTATTTTCACAATCAAAGTAAAGCGAAACTCCAGATTCTCTGGCAAAGCTTAACTTACCAATCAGAAACCCAGCAAGAACAGGATCTTGGACTTTCTTCGTAACAAAGCCAACTTCTGTTTCCCGATGATTTACCGTTTCACTTACATAATTAGCAAGTGTATCGTATTGTTCCGTCCGAACGAGACCAAGGATAACATGAAGTTTATTCATAAATTCATGTGCTTGGGCACGGAGAGCATCCGCATAATTACGTACACCTGTCAATTGTTCAGCCAATTGCTGGACCTCTAATTTTTCACGGAATGTTGCAATAGCACCCACTACTTGATTTTCCACAACTACTGGTACCCGGTTTACTAAAATAGTCACACCATGCAAGTTCTGCTCTTGGTCCAAATCCATTTCAGCCGATTTTATAATGCGTGTTAACCGAGTATCTGGCAAATAATCTTCAATATTTTTACCAATAGCATTCTCATCAAGACCCGCTTTTTGAAAAAGCTTACTAGCTGCCTTATTAACAAGGGTGATTTTGCCCTCCTGATCTATTGCTATAATTCCCTCGCGTACAGACTGAAGCATAGAACTACGCTCTTCTAGAAGCTTAGCAATAGCAAAAGGCTCAAGTCCTAACAGAATTTTTTTGAAGTATCTTGCCAGAGACACGGCCCCAATTACACCAATCAAAGTCCCAATCAATGTTCCCATAAAGATGCCCATCCGTCCTTTATGGACAGCCTCTGTCACACTCTTTAAAGAAATTCCTACAGCAACTGCGCCGATTTGTTCTCCTTCTTCGTTCTTGATAGGAGTAAACGCTCGCATGGAATGGCCAAGCGTTCCCTTAGAAATGGAAACATACTCCTTTCCCTCCAGCACTGGACCTTCATCTCCTCCGCTGAAGTGCTTCCCCACTTTACTAGGTTCCGGGTGGGATAGACGATTTCCGTCCATATCCATCACAACAACAAAGTTAACATTTGTTTGTTCTTTTATTTCATTTGCAAAAGCTTGAATTTCTGTCTGGCTACCTTTTCCTTCGAGAACCTCTTTCGCCTGTGGAGTAACGGCCACCATCCTTGCAACATCCAATGCCTTCTCTTCCTGTGTTCCTTCTACACTGGAGGTTATTCCTTTACTTATAATCAAATCGGTTATTAAAAGGGATAACACAACAACAATACATACAAAAATAATAATAATGACTTGTAAGTATGAGTAAAATGTTTGTGGGAGAATAAATATCCTTTTTGTCTAGTTGGGGGACGCGTCCCCCAACTAGACAAAAAGGCCACCAAGCGAGAGCGCGGTAGCTGGAAAAAATGAAGCATTAAAAAAGNGTATGAGTAAAATGTTTGTGGGAGAATAAATATCCTTTTTGTCTAGTTGGGGGACGCGTCCTCCAACTAGACAAAAAGGCCACCAAGCGAGAGCGCGGTAGCTGGAAAAAATTAAGCATTAAAAAAGAGAGCTTCCTTTTGTAAAGTAGAATTTGGCGAAAACTACGAAAAGGAGAGGCTCTCATGAATCAATGTAACACAAAAATGCCATCATTAAAAGAATTGGAAAAAACTTTATTTCGAACACTCCAAATGACGTTTCAAGAAATCCTTGTTCAAACGTTAGAAAATTGGGATCAAGAGATTGCCCAGCAACGAGACAAAAGAAGATTTGCTTTACGTGATAAACGAGAAATACG
>NZ_CATNHG010000082.1:1305-2055 GCF_950097965.1 Bacillus sp. T2.9-1 | reverse complement strand
CCATCATTAAAAGAATTGGAAAAAACTTTATTTCGAACACTCCAAATGACGTTTCAAGAAATCCTTGTTCAAACGTTAGAAAATTGGGATCAAGAGATTGCCCAGCAACGAGACAAAAGAAGATTTGCTTTACGAGATAAACGAGAAATACGAGTAGATACAGCGTTTGGAGCAGTGGAGCTGAAGCGTAATTATTATTTCGATCGTGTAACCAAAAAATATATTTGTCTGTTAGATCACTATTTACAGTTTCAAGGGAATAAAGGGTTTAGTCCACTATTAGAAGAATGGGGGTTAGAATTAGCGACAAATGGCTCTTCCTATCGAAAGGCGGTGGAAACATTCGAACAATTTTTAGGTTATTCGGCGATGAGCCACGAAGCATTACGGCAACATCTTCTTCAAACAAGCGTCCTTCCCGCNTCCTCCTATCGAAAGGCGGTGGAAACGTTCGAACAATTTTTAGGCTATTCGGCGATGAGCCATGAAGCATTACGGCAACATCTTCTTCAAACAAACGTACTTCCCGCTAAGGAAAAACGCCCTTTTCAAAAGGTATTGTTCGTCGAAGTAGATGGATTATATGTGAAGAGCCAAGAAAAGAAAAAGCGTGGATGGGAGTTGAAATTCGCCGCTGTGCACGAGGGATGGAAAGAAAACGGAAAGCGAGTCAGACTCCGAAATAAAAGGCATTTTCTCTATGAAGGAAAAGAACCCTTTTGGGAAGCCTTTGAAACGTTCTTACAGAAT
>NZ_CATNHG010000082.1:0-1235 GCF_950097965.1 Bacillus sp. T2.9-1 | reverse complement strand
TCTATGAAGGAAAAGAACCCTTTTGGGAAGCTTTTGAAACATTCTTACAGAATAATTATGCGTATGATCCTACCCAAACCTTGCTTATTATTAATGGCGATGGAGCAGGCTGGATAACGGCATGTCGGGAGTATTTTCGGGAACGCGCCTTTTTCACCATGGATCGGTTTCATGTCGCTCGTTCGATGAAGCAACTAATGAAGAGCCATCCTCGATACCGCTACATGAAAAGAGCGTTAAAAAACTACCAGGTAGAAACATTACTTCTAGAGTTGAATAGCGCAGTAGGAACAATGGATACACCAGAAGAAGNGAAATTCGCCGCTGTACATGAGGGATGGAAAGAAAACGGAAAGCGAGTCAGACTCCGAAATAAAAGGCATTTTCTCTATGAAGGAAAAGAACCCTTTTGGGAAGCTTTTGAAACATTCTTACAGAATCATTATGCGTATGATCCTACCCAAACCTTGCTTATTATTAATGGCGATGGAGCAGGCTGGATAACGGCATGTCGGGAGTATTTTCGGGAACGCGCCTTTTTCACCATGGATCGGTTTCATGTAGCTCGTTCGATGAAACAGCTAATGAAGAGCCATCCTCGATACCGCTACATGAGAAGAGCGTTAAAAAACTACCAGGTAGAAACATTACTTCTAGAGTTGAATAGTGCAGTAGGAACAATGGATACACCAGAAGAAGAAGAAAAACTAGAGCATTTCCTCGCCTTTTTAACGCATCATCAGGAAACCATAAAAGATTATCGTAGTTGGTTACAGGAGAAAGGCGTGGATACGACAGCGTATCGACCAATGGGAAGTGCAGAAGCAATGATGAATCAATTAGCCAAACGATTAAAAAATGGAAGAGCATGGAGCAAAAAAGGCGTCATGAGCATGGCACGTTTGTGGATTGGATTGAAGGATGACCTATCCATCCAAACGATATATGGGAAATGGGAGAAAGAAAAAAGCCTAAATACATCAAAGAAAGAACATCAACCGAAAAGAAAAATATCCAGAAAATTAGTAACAGAAACCGTGCGTCAGAACCTGCCATACTTAAATCAAGCGATTGGAAAACCCATTCACTTTGCCTTACAGGGATTAAAAGGTTTTTAAAAAAGAAAAAGACGAAATTTTGATGAAAGAAAACATTTAGAAAACGGATACAAAATTAGAAGTTTTACTTTATAAAAAGGGAGCTAAAAAAAACTCCCACAAAAACTTGACTCAATC